>DASWNX010000039.1 GCA_036399055.1 Jatrophihabitans sp. | reverse complement strand
GGCTGGTCCTTGTAGGCATGGCCGAAGAAGACATGCCGGTGTCGCAGCGCGAACGGCTCGGCGGGCAGCTCCTTGAGCCCGAGCACCACGGCATCGGCCGGCGCGTCCGGCCAGCCGCCCGTCTCGGCCAGCCGGGCGCCGGCAGCGGCGTAGTCGGCATCGGTGAACACCCGCTGGGCGGACCGCTCGACGACCACCTCGATGCCTTCGCCGATCAGCTGCGCCACGTCAGCAGGCGCCAGCGGGGCACGCCGCTCCGTGAGCCGGGACTCGGCCCGCACCCACAGCGTCAGGCCCTGTCCAGCGGCCATCACAGCACCGGGACCCGGGCGCTGGCCAGCGGCAGGTGGCGCTCAGCTCGCGCCGGCCTCGGCAGTCCGTACGCCACGGGTACGCGCGGAATGAGCGGCCCTGGCGCTGACAGGTCGGTCGTCATCTGAGGAAGTGTGCCCTAACCGAACCCGGTTCACACAGGGCTGGCCGATCTCACTCCCCTGCTAGCCCCGCGGGTTGGCGAGCAGCCAGTCCAGGACCTGCTGGGCGTGCGTGTCCGGCGGGAAGACCGGGTAGAACGCGTGCTCGATCGCGCCGTCGCGGACCACCAGAGTCAGGCGGGAGTACAACCGGTCGTGCCCGGCCGCGGCGAAGGTCGGCAGGTTCAGGGCGTCGGCCAGGGCGAACTGCGGGTCCGACAGCATGCCGAACGGCAGGTGCAGCCGGTGGACCGCCTCAGCCTGGTAGTCCGGGTCCTGACTGGACAGGCCCCAGACCGCGGCGACGCCCGCAGCCCGGAGGTCGGCGAAATGGTCGCGGAACCCGCATGACTCCGGGGTGCACCCACGAGCACCCGGAATGGCATTCCAGCCCTGCGGCAATTCCACGCCCGGTTGGCCGGTGCGCGGGTAGAGGTAGATGACCGTTCGCCCCGGCCCCAGGGCGCCGAGGTCGACGGCCTGCCCGTCGCTGGCGCGCAGCGAGAGCGCCGGCATCGGCAGCCCGGGCAGGTGGTCGGCCGCGCCGTCGTCCTGCGGGGCCGGAAGGTCATCGGGCAACGTCGTGTAGGCGGTCATCGTGGCGGTTCCCCTCTGCGCACACCGGTCATCGGCAGGATCATCGAAGCACCTTCGGCCACTGCCGACACCGGCCGACGTTCTCGGTCAGTGGTTGGAGTGAGCGTGTTCTGGTGGGCGCTGTTGGGATCGAACCAACGACCGCTCGGGTGTAAACCGAGTGCTCTCCCGCTGAGCTAAGCGCCCTGACCAGCCCCACCGGAGCACCCGGCCGCAACCTGCCGACCGAGCCGCCCCGGTCAGGACCGGCGACAACCGTGCAAGGGTACCGGTGCCGTTCCACAGCACGCCGTCGTAGTGTCAT
The DNA here is from genome assembly GCA_036399055.1 of Jatrophihabitans sp. Lineage (NCBI taxonomy): Bacteria > Bacillati > Actinomycetota > Actinomycetes > Jatrophihabitantales > Jatrophihabitantaceae > Jatrophihabitans > Jatrophihabitans sp. The sequence goes on along the minus strand of DASWNX010000039.1, from coordinate 79,198 downwards.
GGGCGTGCTTTCGACCCTGCGGCAACCCCGTTACCTGGGGCTGTTCGGCCTGATGCTGGTGCTCGCCACCGTCTGCGTCCTGGCCGGAACCTGGCAGGCGGAGCGGTTCCAGGACAAGCGCGAGACCAACCAGAGACTGCGCGCCGAGACCCGGGACCGTCCGGTGGACGTCACCGCGGCGCTGGGCAAGGCCGCCGCCCCGATCTCCGACGGCGCGGCGCAGAGATACCGCCAGGTGACCGCGACCGGCAGGTACCTCAGCGAGCACGAGACCCTGCTGCGCAAGCAGAGCGTCGGCGGTGACGTCGGCGTCATCGTGCTCACCCCGCTCAAGACCGCCGACGGCGTGCTGCTGGTCGCCCGCGGCTTCGTGCGCCAGACCGGTGCGGCCACGACCACGCCGGCCATCCCGCCCAGCCCGTCGGGCACCGTCTCGATCACCACCCGCCTTGAGCCCGCCGGCAGCAAGCCCGATAAGTTCGGCCAGTTGCCCGGACGGCAGGTCGAGTCCGTCAACCCGGTCTCCCAGGCCCGCCGGATCGGCGCCCCGGTCTGGACCGGTTACGCCGAGCTGCTGGCCGGCCAGCCGGGCGCCGCCGGGCTGACCACGCTGCCTGGCCCGGACCTGTCCAACCCGGCCGGCGGCGCCGAGGAGCCGCAGCACGCCGCCTACGTGGTGCAGTGGTACCTGTTCGCCCTGCTGGCGCTGTGCGCGCCGTTCGTGATGGCCGCCGCCGAGCGGCGACGTGACCGGGCCGGACAGGCGCTGCCGGTGGCGCCGGGCAGTCCCGGCCCCGAACCGGGCAGCCGCGACGCCCAGCCGCCCACCGGCAGGGCAGCCGCCAAGGCCAAGAAGGCCTCGCTGGACGACCGGCTCGCCGGCCGCTCCTAGGCACAGCAAAGCTAGGCGACTGCTCTTAGCTAGGCGACCGCTCCTGGCTAACCGGCCGCTCCTGGCTCGACGGCCGGTACTGGCCTTAGCCAGCCGACCCGGCCGGCCCCGGCAGCAACAGGGCTAGCTGGCCACTCCGGTGGTCAACGCCGCGATCTCGTCCAGCCAGCGCTGCGGATCGCGCCCGACACCGATCTCCTTGGCCTCGCTGAAGCGGATGACGCCGTCCCGGTCGATCAGGAACGTCCCCCGGTTGGCGACCCCGGAATCGGTGTTGAAGACCCCGTACGCCTGGGCGACCTCGCCATGGGGCCAGAAGTCGGCCAGCAGCGGGAAGTTCAGCTCGTCACGCTGGGAGAAGATCTTGTGCACGAAGGACGAGTCGATACTCAGCGTCAACACCTGCACCGCGTCGTTGGCGAAGTCGTCGATGTTGTCACGGATCGTGCCCAGCTCACCGGTGCAGATGCTGGTGAAGGCCCACGGGTAGAACACCAGCAGCACGGCCTTGGAACCCCGAAACGACGACAGTGTCACGACCTCGTTGTTCTGGTCACGCAGCGTGAAGTCCGGGGCCTCGGCGCCGACCGGCAACGGGCTCAGGCCGGGGATCGAATCGGGATGCGAAGTGGTCATCGGCGGTCTGCCTTGCCACGCTCGACGCCGGCCTTGGCGCGCCTGCTCACCAGCCGGGCGCCGGTCCAGCCGGCGGCCAGCGGCAGCAGCGAGGTCTGGGAGAGCCCCGCCGTCGGGGCCGCTTCAGAGATGTCTGAGGGCTCCACATAGCCGGCCCGGCCACGCTTGGGCGTCAGCAACCAGATCACCCCGTTGTCGGCCAACGGGGCGATGGCGTCCACCAGGGCGTCGACGAGGTCGCCGTCGTCCTCCCGGAACCAGAGCAAGACGACGTCGACCACATCATCTGAGTCCTCGTCCACCATGTCGTCGTCCAGGCGGTCCTCGATCGCTTCGCGCAGAGCCTGGTCGACATCGTCGTCATAGCCCAACTCCTGCACAACCATGCCTGGCTCGATGCCGAGGCGGTCAACCAATGCAGTCGTGTTTTCCCCGGTTCCGGGGGTGGTGCTCACTGCCGGCCTCCATGTGTGCCATAGCGGTACAGGTGGGATGGCGGTGAAGGACATCCTCACCGTTGGTAATCGTGCCCCGGTAGATAACCACACTTCGGCGGCTATGCAACCCTCCGGGATACCGATCAGTAAACATCAGAGGTCACATCTTCTTGCCCAAAGGTGGACACTGGACGGGTGACTCGTGATCGCTACAACATCATCACCGACGGATTGCCGAGCCAGCTTCCCGATATCGATCCCGGCGAGACCCGAGAGTGGATCGAATCGTTCGACGCTGCGGTGGACCATGACGGCCGTCAACGCGCCCGGTTCCTGCTCCTGAAGTTGCTCGAACGCGCCCGCGAACGCCAGGTCGGCGTTCCGGCGCTGCGCAGCACCGACTACATCAACTCGATCCCGCCCGAGCGGGAGCCCTGGTTCCCCGGCGATGAGCACATCGAGCGCCGTATCCGGGCCTACATCCGGTGGAACGCCGCCATCATGGTGAGCCGGGCCAACAAGCACCTGGGCGTCGGCGGGCACATCGCCACCTACGCCTCGGCGGCCTCGCTCTACGAGATCGGCTTCAACCACTTCTTCCGGGGCAAGGACCTGGCCAGCGGCACCGGCGACCAGATCTACTTCCAGGGCCACGCCGCGCCCGGCATCTACGCCCGGGCCTTCCTGGAGGGCCGGCTGAGCGAGCAGCACCTCGACGGCTTCCGGCAGGAGCAGTCCAAGGCGCCCTACGGCCTGTCCTCCTACCCGCACCCCCGGCTGATGCCCGATTTCTGGGAGTTCCCGACCGTGTCGATGGGGCTCGGCCCGATCGGGGCGATCTACCAGGCCCGGTTCAACCGCTACCTGGCCGCTCGCGGCATCGCCGACACCGCCAACTCCCACGTGTGGGCCTTCCTCGGCGACGGCGAGATGGACGAGGTCGAGTCCCTCGGCGCGATCGGCGTGGCCGCCCGCGAGGAGCTGGACAACCTCACCTTCGTGATCAACTGCAACCTGCAGCGCCTGGACGGGCCGGTGCGCGGCAACGGCAAGATCATCCAAGAGCTGGAGTCCTACTTCCGCGGCGCCGGCTGGAACGTCATCAAGGTCATCTGGGGACGCGATTGGGACCCGCTGCTGGCCATGGACCGCGACGGCACGCTGGTCAACAAGATGAACAGCACGCCTGACGGCCAGTTCCAGACCTACACCGTCGAGTCCGGGGCCTACATCCGCGAGAACTTCTTCGGTGGTGACCAGCGGCTGCGCAAGATGGTCGAAGACCTCTCCGACGAGCAGCTGCGGGTGCTCTCCCGCGGCGGCCACGACTACCGCAAGGTCTACGCCGCCTTCGCCTCGGCCCGGGCGCACGTGGGCCAGCCGACCGTCATCCTGGCGCACACCATCAAGGGCTGGACGCTGGAGAGCTTCGAGGGCCGCAACGCCACCCACCAGATGAAGAAGCTCACCAAGGTCGACCTCAAGGCCTTCCGTGACCGGCTGCACCTGCCGATCACCGACGAGGCGCTGGAAGCCGACCTGCCGCCCTACTACCACCCGGGCGAGAAGTCCGACGAGATCCAGTACATGAAGGAGCGCCGAGAGGCCCTCGGCGGTGTGCTTCCCAAGCGGGTCAACCGGGCCAAGCCGCTGGCGCTGCCCGACTCGCAGGCCTCGGCCTACGCCGAGCTGAAGAAGGGCTCGGGCAAGCAGAGCATCGCCACCACTCAGGTGATGGTCCGGCTGTTCAAGGACCTGATGCGTGACAAGGAGATCGGCAAGCGCTTCGTGCCGATCATCCCGGACGAGGCCCGCACCTTCGGCCTGGACGCGATCTTCCCGACGGCCAAGATCTACTCCCCGCACGGCCAGGAGTACGACGCGGTCGACCGGGACATGCTGCTGTCCTACAAGGAGTCGACCTCGGGCCAGATCCTGCACGAGGGCATCAGCGAGGCGGGTTCCACCGCGTCGCTGATCGCGGCCGGCACCGCCTACGCCACCCACGGCCAGCCGATGATCCCGTTCTACATCTTCTACTCGATGTTCGGCTTCCAGCGCACCGGCGACCAGTTCTGGCAGTTCGCCGACCAACTGGGCAGGGGCTTCGTCCTCGGCGCGACGGCCGGGCGGACCACCCTGGCGGGCGAGGGCCTGCAGCACGCCGACGGGCACTCGCTGCTGATCGCCTCGACCAACCCGGCGGTGGTGGCCTATGACCCCGCCTACGCCTACGAGATCGCCCACATCGTCGAGTCCGGGCTTCGCCGGATGTACGGCGCCTCCGAGCAGCACCCGAGCGGCGAGGACGTCTTCTTCTACCTGACCATCTACAACGAGCCGATCCCCCAGCCGGCCGAGCCGGCCGACGTGGACGTCGAGGGCATCCTGCGAGGCATCCACCGGGTGTCGAGCGCGCTCGGCGAGCCGGGCCGGCCGCGGGCCCAGGTGCTGGCCTCCGGCGTCGCGCTGCCGTGGGCGATGCGGGCCCAGGAGCTGCTCGGCCAGGACTGGGGTGTCGATGTCGACGTCTGGTCGGTGACGTCCTGGAATGAGTTGCGCCGCGACGCCCTGGACGTCGATGAGCACAACTTCCTGCACCCGGACGCCGAGCCGCGCACGCCGTATGTCAACACCAAGCTGGCCGAGACGTCCGGGCCGGTGGTCGCGGTGTCGGACTACATGCGCGCCGTGCCGGACCAGATCGCCCAGTGGGTGCAGGCGGCCGGTCGCGACTGGAGCTCGCTGGGCGCCGACGGCTTCGGATTCGCCGACACCAGGGGCGCGGGTCGCCGGTTCTTCCACATCGACGCCGAGTCGATCGTGGTGAACGTGCTGGCGCAGCTGGCCAAGCGGGGCGAGGTCAAGCCCGAAGCGGCCCGCGACGCCCTGGAGAAATACAAGATCACCGACGTCGCCGCCGCGCACGCGGGGTCGGCGGAGGGCTCGGCCTAACCCGTCGGTCAGCCAGCCGGCTTAGACGAGCCACGCTCATTCCCGGCTCGGTGTACAATTCAACTCTGCTGTGTTGTACGCTGGGTTGGTGGACGTCGCGATAAGCAGGCTGAGAGCGGAACTGTCGGGCTGGATCGAACATGTTCGCACCGGTGAAGAGGTGGTCATCACAGAACGAGGTGTCCCGGTGGCGCGGCTGCTGCCGATCGACACGGCGCCGCTGATCGAGCGGCTGACTGAGCAGGGCGTTCTGGGCAGGCCGGAGCGTGCCGACCGGCCATCTGCACGAGGCGTTGTCCGGGCGCGGGCAACCGGTTCAGTCTCGGAGCTGGTCGCCGAGCAGCGCCGCTGACAACCCATGGCGATCGTCTATTTCGACAGCAGTGCGTTCGTGAAACTGATCATCGACGAAGCCGGCAGCGACCTGGCCGCGGGGCTGTGGGACGCCTGCGATGTGGCAGTCTCCAGCCGGTTGGCTTATCCCGAGGTACGCGCCGCGTTGGCCGCCGCCGGCCGAGCCGAGCGGCTCGACCGGGGCGAGCAGTCGCAGGCTGAATCGCTCTGGGAGGACTTCTGGGCGGCGACCCGGCCTGTCGAGTTGACCAGGGCGATCGCGGCCGACGCCGGCGCATTGGCTGCTCGGCACTCGCTGACCGGCGCTGACGCGGTGCATCTGGCGAGCCTGCTGGCAGTGGGTTTGACCGGCACCGTGTTCGCTGTATGGGATCGCCGGCTACGCACCGGCGCGCAAGCGGCAGGCGTACAGCTGGCGCCGCTGGCCTAACTGATCGACTTGGTGCTCGCCTACAGAGTTGGCGAGAGCGGGCAAGAAAGGACGACTCGCAAATTTACACCGTCAACGCGTCCCCTAACTGGAGTTACGGGATCCGCTTTCGGCATGCGCCATTTGCTCTCGAGTCACCTGCTCTACTCTTCGCATGTGCCAACGACTACCGTTGACTGCCCCTGCGCATGCTGACTCTCATCGTCGGGTCAGCAGTGACGCTGCTGGTCGCCGTCATCACCGCCTTCTCATCAGGCACGCGGGCACGGGCGCGCAAAGAGATTCAGGAGTTGCTCGATATCCGCGCCAAGGTGCCCGTATCCGAGCAAGAGCACATAGATCTTATCGTCATCTGGCGACTTCAAGCGCTGACGAAGATCATCTCTTGGCCGCGATACTGGCGCCTACAGTGGGCCGCGGTAGCCATGCTCATCTCGATTGGCCTCGCCCTTACCGCGACTTCCTTTTACTACTCACACAGAGCCGCCTCTCAAGAGAAGTACCTCACCGACGATGCGACACGGACCAGGTTGATCAATACTGTCCAGACGTTGAGTGATCGTTCTGACCAAGCCGCGATAGCCGAGCTAGCGACGGCCCAACGGTCAATCTTGGCAACCATTGAGAACGACAGTTCTCGCCTGACGAAGCTGGAGCACCTGTCCAAGCTGGCAGTGGTCTACAGGATTGCGGGGATCGTTCCACTCGCCGTCGCATTGGGCCTCCTCTACCTACTAGCCCGCCAATTAATTCAGCAAGCGAAGACTCGCGCGGAGATCGCTGAAGCGTCCGACAACGATGACCAGCCGTAGTTCTCCTTTGCTGAACTTGCGTTACGTAGTACTAGCTGACAAGCAAGGACCCCAGTGGAGTGCTGCCTGTAACGCACTCGCGACAGATGGGAACTTCTCGGGGAGGAATGGCGTTGACTCGCCACCCGAGTTCAGGAGCCCTGCCTTGCCTGCTGCCGCCTCCGTTTCCGCCGCCGCGTTGCCGTCCTTGTCCGAGCAGGTCGAGCGGCTGGTCGCCGCCGGGGTGCACGACCTGGCCGGCATGAGCGCCGGCGAGCTGCGCGCGGCGGCGCCCGAGGACGCAGCGGCAGGCAGCCTGCTGGTGATCCACCCCGCCCGGGTGCCGGCCTCGGCGCTGGCCCCGCTGCTGAGCCGGGACGGGCACGGCGGCTTCGTCGTCTCGGACATGCAGGACGTCGATGACTTCACCGCCATCGAGCTGTCGACGCCGCCGGCCGGCGCGCTGTACCTGGTGCGGGGACTCGACCGCGGCGACGGCATGCGCAACTGGAGCCCGGACGAGGCGCTGCCGGCCATCGCCGCGGCCGGCAGCAGCCCGCTGACCCTGGTCGAAGGCCTGCACTGGCTGCTGCAGCAACCCGGCATCCTCGAGCGCAACTGCTGCTTCATGACCGTCGGATCCCGGCTGCGCAGGCCCAACGGCAGCCTGGACGCCCGTACCCCGGCGATCTGGATCAGCAACGGCACCGGCAGGGATGGCAGGGAGCGCCGCAACGCGCCCAAGGTCGGCTGGTGCTGGGCCGGCAACCGGCACACCTGGCTCGGCTTCGCCTCGGCCAGCGAGCGGATGGCCGTCGAAGCCCGTCCGCAACGCCAGCCCACTGCGGCTGGAGCAGCGAGTAGCGCGGCCGGAGCAGCGAGCAGCGCGGCCGGAGCAGCGAGCAGCGCGGCCGGAGCACCGAACAGCTCAGTAGCGGGCGCCGACCACCTGTGAGCCGAGAGGGTCCAGCTCGTCGAGGTCCTCTTCGGTGAGCCGGACCTCCAGCGCCGCGACGTTCTCTTCCAGCCATCTGGTGCGCTTGGTGCCGGGAATGGGCGCCACCGACACTCCGAGCCGGCCCGACTGCGCGTGCACCCACGCCAGCGCGATCTGGGCGGGAGACGTCCCATGCCGCTGCGCCACCGCCCGGACCGCCGCCACGATCGCCAGGTTGGCCTGGGCGGCCACGCCCCGAAACCGGGGGTTGGCGCCGCGGAAGTCCCTGCTGTCCAGCTGCCTCGGGTCGACGGTGCCCGTCAGAAAGCCCCGGCCGAGTGGTGAGTAGGGCACCAGGCCGATCCCGAGCTCCATCATGGTCGGGGTCACCGCCTCGACGTCGCGGGTCCACAGCGAGTACTCGCTCTGCACCGCCGTGATCGGGTGCACCGCGTGCGCCCGGCGCAGCAGCCGCTCGTCCACCTCCGACAATCCCAGATAGCGAACCTTGCCCTCGGTGACCAGCTCGGCCATCGCGCCGACCGTCTCCTCGATCTCGGCGTTGCCAGGCGGGCGGTGCAGGTAGTACAGGTCGATCACGTCCACCCCCAGCCGCAGCAGCGAGGCCTCGCAGGCACGCTTGACGTAGCCGGCTTCGCCACGGAACACCTGGGCCTGATCGCCTGCGGAGCGGTCTATGCCGAACTTCGTCGCCAGCTGCACCTGCTCGCGCCGGCCGGCGATCGCCCGCCCGACCAGCACCTCGTTGTGACCGGCGCCGTAGACGTCAGCGGTGTCGATAAAGCTGACACCGAGGTCGAGGGCCCGAGAGATGGTGGCGATCGAGGTGTCCCAGTCCGTCGGCCCGTACCACTCGCTCATGCCCATGCAGCCCAGGCCCTGGCCAGAGACCTCGAGCTCACCCAGCCTGATCCGATCCATGCCCCCCTGACCTCCGATCTGTCGTCACCCGAGATGACGGTGCGTCACCGATTCTTCGACCGTCATTGCTAGTTCATCGGCTCAGCGCCGGTCAAGCACCCGGACGGCCTTGCCCTGCGAGCGCGTGATCGACTCCGGGGCCAGCACCTCGACGGTGACGCTCACCCCGATCCGGTCCTTGATCAGGGCGCCCAGCGTCGCTGCCAGGGCGCCGGTGGCGGCCCCGGGCTCGCGCGACTCGACCCGCACGCTCAGCTCGTCCAGCCGGTCGGGCCGGCTCAGGACGCACTCGAAGTGCGGCGACAGCTCCGGCACCGACAGCAGCAGCTCCTCGATCTGGGTGGGGAAGACATTGACGCCGCGGATGATCATCATGTCGTCGGTGCGTCCGGTGATCTTCTCGATGCTGCGGAAGGCAGGGTAGGCGCCGCCCGGCAGCAACCTGGTCAGGTCCCGGGTCCGGTAGCGCACCACCGGCATCGCCTGCTTGGTCAGCGAGGTCAGCACCAGCTCGCCGGTGTGGCCCTCCGCCAGCACCGCACCGGTCTGCGGATCGATCACCTCCGGGTAGAAGTGGTCTTCCCACACCTGCAGGCGGCCGGGATGCCCGGCCGCCTCCTGGCCGATCCCGGGGCCCATCACCTCGCTCAGGCCGTAGATGTCCAGCGCGGTCAGCCTGGCCCGCTGCTGCATCTCCGCGCGCATCGCCTCGGTCCACGGCTCGGCGCCGAAGACGCCTATTCGCAGGGACGTCTCGGCAGGGTCGATGCCCTGGCGGGCCAGCTCATCCAAGATCGACAGGAAGTAGGACGGCGTGACCATGATGATCCGGGGCTCGAAGTCGGTGATCAGCTGCGCCTGCCGCGCCGTCATGCCACCGGACACCGGCACGACCGTGCAACCCAACCTCTCGGCGCCGTAGTGGGCGCCCAGCCCGCCGGTGAACAGGCCGTAGCCGTAGGCCACGTGCACGATGTCGCCCGGCCGGCCACCGGCTGCGTAGATCGAGCGGGCCATCACCGACGCCCAGGTCTGGATGTCCTGCGCGGTGTAGCCCACGACGGTCGGCTTGCCGGTGGTGCCGGAGGAGGCATGCACCCGCGCCACCTGCTCGCGGGGCACCGCGAACATGCCGAACGGGTAGTTCTGCCGCAGCTCTGCCTTGCTCGTGAGGGGAAACAGGGCCAGGTCGGCCAGCGAGGTCAGGTCGTTCGGATGAACCCCGGCGCCGTCGAATGCCGCCCGGTAGTGGGCGACGTTGTCATAGGCATGTCGCAGGGACCACCTCAGCCGGCGCAGCTGCAGCTCGCGCAGCTCACCGACCTCGACGTCGGCCAGCTCGTCGAAGGCCTCGACGTCATCCAGTCGCGACAGCTCCATGGACCCGTCCTCCCTGTCGGTCTCTCGCACCGGCCTGCCACCGGCGCGCCCTACCGCCGGCTGGCAACCCGGCCCGCCTCGCTCAGCTCTCGACCGCGGCGGCGGCCAGCGCCGGCAGCAGCTTGCCGAGCGGGCCGTCGAGCAGCACGTCGGCCAGCGGGTCACCGCGGGTGGCGCCCTGGTTGACGATCGCGACCGGGATGCCGCGGGCGGCCGCACGCCGGACGAACCGGAAACCGGAGGCCACCGTCAACGATGATCCCAGCACCAGCAGCAGCTGGCTCGCCTCGACCAGGGCATAGCAGCGGGCCACCCGCTCGGCGGGCACGTTCTCTCCGAAGAAGACCACGTCGGGCTTGAGCGGGCCGGCGCCGCAGTCCAGGCAGTCCACCACGTGGAAGGAGGTGATCTCGGAGTCGGCGAGCTCGACGTCGCCGTCCGGCTTGACCGGCCCGGTGCTGCGCAGGTCGCGGGCGCGCGGGTTGGCCGCCGACAGCCGCTCGTCGAGCTCCTCACGCGGGCTGATCGACCGGCAGCTCAGGCAGATCACCCGGTTCAGGCCGCCGTGCAGCTCGATCACCTCACGGGCGCCGGCCGCCTGGTGCAGGCCGTCAACGTTCTGGGTGATGACGCCGCTCAGCAGGCCGGCGCGCTGCAGGCGGGCCACTGCCTTATGACCTTCGTTGGGCTCGGCCTGCTCGATCCGCTGCCAGCCGCGATGGCTGCGCGCCCAGTAGCGCTGCCGTCCCGTCGAGCTGGCGGTGAACTCCTGAAAGGTCATCGGCGTGGCGGGGTGCAGCCGCCCGGTCGGTCCCCGGTAGTCCGGGATTCCGGACTCGGTGGAAAGCCCCGCGCCGCTGAGGACCACGACGTTGCCCGGGCGGGTGAGCTTGACCAGCTTCTCGAAGTCGGCGTCCTGCACCTGACCACGGTAGGTCGCCACGGCTGGCGGAGGGAGCCGAGTGGCGCACATCAAACGCTGGTCAGCCATAGGCCCGGCAGATGAGCTGGAGCAGGTCCGACAGCGCCGGCGGCGGGCTGTCGCGCCACCAGGCCAGCCGCACGGCCACCGGCTGCGCGTCCCGGACGGGACGGTAGATGACCCCCGGGCGCGGATGCTGACGTGCGGTCGCCTCCGACGTCATGCCGACCGCCTGGCCGGCCGCGATGACGGTGAGCCACTCGTCGACGCCGTCCACGCCGCGGGTGCCCACGGGTGCGGAGTCGGCCGGCCAGAGCTGCTCGGTGGTCGTGCCGGTCCGCCCGTCGACAGCGACGGTGCGTCCGGCGAAGTCGTGCAGCGTGACGTTGCGGCGCCGAGCCAGGGCGTGACCGGTCGCCACCGCGGCGAAGCGCGGCTCCACCCCGACCAGGGCCGTGGCGAACCGGTCATCGGTCACCGGCCGTCGTAGCACCGCGACGTCGACCAGGCCTTCGCTCAGTCCCGCGGTCGGCGTGTTGGACTGCACGAAGACGAGTTCGGCGCCGCCGTGTTCGACCGCCCACTGCTTCTGCACTGTGGTGGTGTGGCGGCCGAGGGCAGCCCAGGCGTAGCCCACCCGCACCGCTGCCGTGGCCTCGGAGACGGCGCGCACCATCGCCGCGGTCTCCTCCACCACCCTGCGAGCGTGCCCGATCACCCGCGATCCGACGGGCGAGAGCGTCACCTCGCGGGTCGTGCGGCGCAGCACCCGGGCGCCCAGGGCCTGCTCGAGCCCGGCGATCGTCCGGCTGACCGCCGCCTGGGAGACCCCGAGCGAGGCCGCGGCGTGGGTGAACCCGCCCTCGTCGACCACCGCGACCAGCGCGCGAAGGTGTCGCAGCTCGACGGCATTCATGCGTCAAGCGTATCGCTGGATGACAGCTAGGCATTTCACTTGTGAGCCGCCGCGGCCCAAGACTGGGCCGGTGACACGAGACCGGACGCCGCGCACGATGCGCAGTGGCGTGGTGATGCTCATCCTCAGCGGCCTGAGCAACCAGGTCGGCGCCGGCGTCGGCGCGCACGCCTTCCCGGCTATCGGGCCTGCCGGGGTGGTGGCAGTCCGGCAGTTCGTCGCCGCCGCCGTCCTGCTGCCGGTGGCACGACCGCCGCTGCGTCGCATGAGCTGGGCGCAGTGGTGGCCCGCGCTGCTGCTGGCCGCGGTCTTCGCCGTGATGAACCTGTCGCTGTACACCGCGATCGACCGGATCGGCCTGGGCCTTGCGGTCACGCTGGAGTTCCTCGGGCCGCTGGCCGTGGCGCTGGCCGGCTCGCGGTCCCGGCTGGACCTGCTCACCGCGGCAGGCGCGGGAGTGGGCGTCTACGTGCTGGTGCTGCCGGGGCCCTCCAGCGACTACCTCGGACTAGGCCTGGCCCTGTTGGCCGCGGCGTGCTGGGCGGTGTACATCCTGCTCAACCGCCTCGCCGGGACCCGGCTGCCGGGCCTGCAGGCGCCGGCGGTCGCCACCGGCCTGTCGGCGATCGCCTACCTACCCGTCCTGGCGGTGCTGGTGGCGCAGGGCCGGATGACCGGGATGCCGCTGCTCTACGCGCTGGGGACCGGCGTGCTGTCCTCGGTCATCCCCTACGCCGCGGACCTGACGGCCCTGCGCTACGTGCCCCAGCGCTTGTTCGGCGTCTTCATGAGCATGCACCCGGTGCTGGCCGGGCTTGCCGGCATGGTGCTGCTGGGCCAACTCCTCGGCGTGCACGAGTGGGTCGGCATCGCCATCGTGGTGGCGGCCAACGCCGCTGCCGTCACGGCCGCGCAGCGTCCTGCCCGGCCGGCGGCCGAGGCCCCGCGGCCCTGCGCGTCGGCACCGGCAGCAGCCGGTCAGGCGCTGTGACCGCCTCTGCGCTGCCTGTCAGCCGGAGGACGCACCGCTCAACTGGCCGGTGTTCGAGCCGGCGCTCGAGTCGGCGTTCGAGCCGGTGTTCGAGCCGGCGCCGCCGCGGGCCTCGCTGAGGACCTGGCGCACCCGCAGGGCCGCCGACTGCGGGTCCTCGTGCTCCCACACCACCAGCAGGGTCCAGCCGGCCTCGGACAGCCGGCGCTCGGTGTCTGCGTCCCGGGCGATGTTGCGGGCCACCTTCTCAGCCCAGTAACCGCCGTTGGTGGACGGGCCGCGGTAGTGCTGGGCGCACCCGTGCCAGAAGCAGCCCCGCACCTCCACGGCCACCCGGTCCCGCCGGAAGACCACGTCAACCGTCCGGCGGACTGCCGGCAAGGGGCGCTCACAGACCCGGTAACGCAGGCCCAGAGCGTGCAGCGCCCGCCGAACCGCCAGCTCCGGCTTGGTGTCCCTGCTCTTGTTGGACCGCATCGAGCTACGCACCGCCGGTGTCGATGCCCAGGACTCTTCGGCCACCGCCCCACGATACGACGCGCCCACCGCGAGCGCGCCCTGCGCCGACAGCGTCAGGCGCCGGCCACCGACAGCGCGGTGTCCCCGGACCGCAGTTGGCCGCGGACCAGAGGCATCAGGTAGTTGCCTGCCAACCAGGTGACCACCGGAACGCACACCGCGTCGCCGAAGCCGAACAAGGCCTGGTTTCGCCGAAGTCCATCCAAGCGATAGTCGGGGGCGCCCATGAGCCTGGCGTATTCACGGGGGGTCATCCAGCGCACCCGCACCTCGCCATGGCCGGCTTGCACCACGGCCTGCTTGGACGACCCGCCCCGGGCGGTGCGCAAGCATCCTGCGACGTCGTCGGGGCGGATCTCCCACACCGCTATCCCCTCTCGGGTCCGCCGGTAGGCAGTGCGGTGAGAGTAGGCGTCCAGCTCCCGCATGGCGTGCAGGCGACGCGACTGCAAGGGGCTCAGTGACCCCACGAACGCGGCGGTGCGCTCGGCGGGCCACCACTGGTCGTCGGCGGGGTCGAAGACCTCGACCTGCTGACCCAGACCTGCCGTCATCGGCGGCGGCGGGACGGGCAGCGCCGCCTGATGGGTGATCAACGTGGGGTCGCCGAACACCGCCTGCAGCCAGTCGGGGCGCAGCTCGCTGTTGCGGACCGGCGAGTCTGCGGGCGCGTCCAGCGCGCCCACCAGGAACAGCCGGGGCCGGGACTGCGGCACGAACCGTCTGGCGTCCAGGGTCAGCACGTCGATGGAGTAGCCGAGCCGGTTCAGCTCCCCCACCGCCGCGGCCAGGTCCTCGCCGCCATGGCTCGTGGCCAGGCCGACGACGTTCTCCAGCGCCAGGACCGGCGGCCGGCGTTCGCCCATCTCCTCCAGCACCCGGGTGAAGTGCCAGAAGGCGCCGGATGCCTTGCCGGCCAGGCCACGCCGGGAACCTGCCAGCGAGAGGTCGGTGCAGGGAAAGGAGCCCCAGGCCAGCGACAGCTCCGGCGGCAACGAGGCGCCCGAGACCTGGCCGATGTCGCCGAGGTGGAACTCGTGCGTCAGCGGCGCGTCCTGAAAGTGCCCGCGGTACATGTCCTGCTTGTCCGGCTCGATGTCGTTGGACCAGACGACGCCGAATCCCGCCGCTTCCAGGCCCAGGCGCACCAGGCCGATGCCCGCGAAGAACTCGGCGGCGGGGTACCTGGCCGCCGAGCCGCCGGGGAGCGCGGTCAACGTCGGCATGCCCTCACGCTAACGAATCTAGGCCCTCGATCGGCGCCGGAGACCGCTGGCCCTGACGTGTCGCCCGACAGGCGCGGCTACCGGCCGGCGTGCATCTGCCAGACCAGCAGTTCGGCAGGCTCACCGGCCGACATCCGCTCGCCGCCGCCGTCGGTGATCCGCAGCGCGTCACCGGCCACCAGCGCCTGCTGACCGGTCACGCCGTCCGGCGCCTGGACCGTCGCCGAGCCCGAGGCCAGGAACACGTGGACGTAGGGCGCGGCGGGCAGCGTCACCGTCGCGCCGGCCGGCAGCCTGGCGACCGACAACTGGGCGCCCGGCTGCCGGATGCGCACCACGTCGGGGTCATCGGCCCGAACCTGGCCGGAGGCGATCAGCACCAGCTCAGCCGTTTCCAGCCGCTCGCCCACCCGCAGCAGCCGGTGGCTCGGCGCCAGTCCCAGCTCGTCGGGGCTGAGCCACATCTGCACCAGTCGCACGGGCAGGTCCTCGCTGGCGCTGGACTCGGTATGCCGGATGCCGCTGCCGGCGCTGACGTGGTGCAGTTGCCCGGCCGCGACCAGCGTGGACTCCCCCGTCTCATCGCGATGCCTCAGGGACCCGGCGAGCACCCAGGTGAGGATCTCGACGTCGCGGTGCAGGTGCGGCCGATAGCCCGGACCTGGTTGCAGCAGGTCCTCGTTGTGGGCCAGCAGCGGACCGAAGCAGGTGTTCTCCGGGTCATAGTGCGAGCCGAACGCCAATGAGTGCCGGGAGTCCAGCCACTCGGTGCGACTGCGCGCCCGGTCCAGGCCGCGGCGTACCTGCAAGGTGCCCACCTCCTCACACTAGGCTCGGCGGCGTGGGCGGCACCCTGAGCGAGGCGACGATCAGCCGGATCGAGCAGTCCTCCGGCGCGCTGGCCACCCGCAGCCTGGCCCGGATGGATGAGCAACTGGCCTGGTTTCGCCGGTTGCCCGCCGACCAGCGCTCCTGGGTCACGCTGGTGGCGCAGGCTGGCATCGGCTCCTTCGTGGAATGGCTGCGCTCGCCCGATCAGGTGCTGCGGCTGACCGGTGAGGTGTTCGGCACCGCACCGCGTGAGCTGGCCCGCCGGGTGTCCCTGCAGCAGACCGTTGAGCTGGTGCGTCAGACCATCGCGGTGGTCGAGGAGCACGTCCCGTCCCTGGCCGGCCCGGGCGAGGAGCAGGACGTCGCCGACGCCATGTTGCGCTTCTCCCGCGAGATCGCCTTCGCCGCGGCCAGGGTCTACGCCGGCGCGGCCGAGAGCCGGGGCCGCTGGGACGCCCGGCTCGAGGCGCTGGTGATCGACGGCCTGGTACGCGGCGTGCGGTCCACCGAGGAGGGGTCACCGGTCAGCCAGCTTGCCGCGCTGGGCTGGCGGGCCGAGGGCGCGGTCACCACCGTGGTGGGCTCGGCGCCGATCGACCTGGACGCCACCCAGGCGCTGGACTCGGTGCACCGGGCGGCGCGCAGGGCGGGCTTCGACGTGTTGGCCGGGGTGCACGGCGGCCGGCTGGTCGTCGTCCTGGGCGGCATCACCGACCCGCTGGACGCGGCCAGGGCGGTCCTGCAGGAGTTCGACGACGCGCCGGTGGTGGTGGGCGGTTCGGCGCCGGGGATCGAGGGCGCGGCGGAGGTGACCGCGACGGCGTTGAGCGGGCTGCGCGCGGTGGCCGGCTGGCCCGCGGCGCCGCGCCCGGTGTCTGCTGATGACCTGCTGCCCGAGCGGACCATCGCCGGTGACCTCGGCGCCCAGCAGGAGCTGATCGACACGGTGTACCAACCGCTGATCGAGGCCGGGAATGTGCTGCTGGACACGGTGGTCAGCTACCTCGACGGCGGCCGGGCGCTGGAGACCACCGCCCGGGCGCTGTTCGTGCACACCAACACGGTGCGCTACCGATTACGGCGTGCCGCCGAGCTGTGCGGGCAGGCGCCCACCGACCCCCGAGGCGCCTTCACCATCCAGTTGGCGCTGGTGCTGGGCCGGCTCAACGGCTCCGGCGCGGCCCGTCCGGCGGCGTCGCAGAACGGTCAGATCACCTCACCGTAGGCTCGGCCAATTAGCGGAATCCTTGCATTGCAACCGCTTACATCGCCGTCCAGAATCTTCTCGATTGTAGTTAACCTCTAACTTAACGGTGAGAACACTGTGCGAGCCGTGCTCGCCGTAAGGGCTGCAGACAGTGCACCGTAAGAGTGTGATCGCCATACTCGCTCCCGGACAGGGATCCCAGGCCCCCGGCATGCTCGCGCCCTGGCTCGAACTGGAGGGTGTGGCCGAGCAGGTCGCGGCCTTCTCCGAGCTCGCCGGCCTGGACCTGGCACGGCTGGGCACCACCGCTGACGCCGAGGAGATCAAAGACTCGGCCGTCACCCAGCCGTTGATCGTGGCCATGGGTCTGATCACCGCCAGCCAGTTGACGATAGGCAGCCGGGTCGTGCTGGCCGGTCACAGCGTCGGCGAGGTGACCGCCGCGGCCATCGCCGGCACGCTGACGCCGTCGCAGGCGATCTCGTTCGCGGCTCGGCGTGGAGCGGAGATGGCCGCGGCCTGTGCGGCCACGCCCACCTCGATGGTCGCCGTCATCGGCGGGGAGGTCGACGAGGTGCTGGCTGCCATTGTGGACGCCGGCCTGACGCCTGCCAACCGCAACGGAGCGGGCCAGATCGTGGCTGCCGGCTCCGTCGAGGCGATCGCCGCTCTCACCGCCAACCCCCCACCGCTGGCCAGGATCCGGCCGTTGCAGGTCGCCGGGGCCTTCCACACCGACTACATGAGCCCCGCCGAGCAGAGTCTGCGAGCCGTGGCGGCCCAGCTGAGCCCGGCTGATCCGAGCCAGGTCCTGCTCTCCAACGCCGACGGCGCCGTGGTCGACGACGGGCCTACCGTGCTGGCCCGGCTGGTCGCTCAGGTCACCCGGCCGGTCCGGTGGGACCTGTGCCTGGACACCCTGCGCGCCCTGGGCGTCACCGGCGCCATCGAGCTCGCGCCGGCCGGCACCCTGAGTGGCATCGCGCGGCGTGAGCTGCCCGACGTGCGACGGGTCGCCGTGAAGTCACCGGCCGATCTGGAAGCGGCGCGCCAGCTGCTCGCCGAAGAGCCTTCTGAACAGACAGCACCCGAGCAGGACTCGCTGACAGCCACCTCATCCAGCGGCCCCGCGGCCGTCCAACCCGCCACCACCGGGATGTCCTGATGAACATCACGCTTTCGACCCCGCCCCGCCCGGCCGGCAGCCGGATAGCCGGTCTGGGCCACTACCAGCCGCCGACTGTCATCACCAACGACGACCTCGTCGCCCGCGGCGTGGACACCAACGACGAATGGGTCAAGAGCCGGGTGGGAATCGCCGAACGCCGGTTCGCGATGGACGAGACGATGATCGACATGGGAGTGGCCGCCGCCAGCAAGGCGATGGCGAACTCCGGCATCTCGGCCACCGACATCGACCTGGTGATTCTGGCGACCTGCACCGGCAAGCAGCAGGTGCCCGGCGGCGCCGCCGAACTCGCCAGCCGCCTCGGCATCGACTCACCCGGCGCCTATGACATCAACGCCGCCTGCGCCGGCTTCGTCTACGCCCTGAACTCGGCCTCCGAGGCGGTGACCGCCGGGCACGCCCGCAACGTGCTGGTGGTCGGCTCGGAGAAGCTGACCGACTACGTCGACCTGCTGGAGCGCGGCACCGGAATCATCTTCGCCGACGGGGCAGGCGCGGCGGTGGTGACCCCCAGCGACTCGGTGGGCATCGGGCCGGTGGTCTGGGGTTCCGACGGTGACAACGCCCACGCGATCACCACCGACGCCGCATCGGCCACCCTGCGGCAGGAGGGCCAGACGGTGTTCCGCTGGGCGACCTCGAAGATGGCAGACGTGGGTTTGCAGGCCTGCGCCGCCGCGGGTTTGCAGTCCTGGCAACTGGCCGGTTTCGTGCCGCACCAGGCCAACCTGCGGATCATCGACCTGATTGCCAAGAAGCTCAAGGCCCCCAACGTGGTGGTCGCCCGCGACATCGTCAACTCCGGCAACACCTCCTCGGCCTCCATCCCGATCGCCCTGTCCAAGATGCTGGAGCGCGGCGAGGTCGCCAGCGGCGCGCCCGTCCTGCTGGTCGGGTTCGGGGCGGGTTTGACCTATGCGGGCCAGGTAATCCTGACGCCCTAGGCCCGCCGACCCGGCGGCGCCTGCCCACCCGGCAGCGCCGTCGCCGGTCAGGGCAAGCCCACCGAGGCCAGTGAGGGACTGCGGCCCAGCCGCGGTCAGCACCATCGAGAACGACGCCGTCCCCAGTCGGGACACGGCGATTCAGGAGAAGGCATGGCCTTCGACGCAGAGAGGTAGAGCACCCGTGGCAACGAATGAAGAGATCCTGGCCGGCATGGCGGAGATCCTGAATGAGGTGGCCGATGTCGCCGAAGAGGACGTGACCGTCGACAAGTCCTTCACCGACGACCTCGATGTCGACTCGCTGTCCATGGTCGAGGTCGCGATGGCGGCCGAGGAGAAGTTCGGCGTCAAGATCCCCGACGAGGAGCTGCCCAAGCTCAAGACTGTCGGCGACGCCGTCAGCTACATCAGCGCCAACCCCAGCTGAGACGACCGGCTGGTCGCGCCGCCAGCCACCGCTGCAGCGACCGGCCGGCCGAAGCGCCGCGCACACCCGACGTAGACGAACAGAGGAAAGCCAACGATGACCGAGACTGCGGTGAACACCCATGACCCGGTGGTGGTGACCGGGCTTGGCGCGACCACACCGCTGGGCGGCGACGTCGACTCCTTCTGGAGCGCGCTGCTGGCCGGGACGTCCGGCGTGGTGACCCTGCCCTATGACTGGGCTCAGACGATCGCGGTCCAGATCGGCGCGCCGATGGCCGTCGATCCGGCCGGGGTCCTGCCGCGGGTGCTGGCCCGCCGGCTGGACCGCGCCGAGCAGGCTGCCCTGGTGGCCTCGGCCCAGGCGTGGGAGGACGCCGGCTTCAAGGGCACCTCGGATGAGAACGGCCTGGACCCCTCCCGGGTCGCGGTCGCCATCGGCACCGGCATCGGCGGCGTGACCAGCCTGATGCACCAGCACGACATCCTGCTGGCAAGGGGGCCCAGCAAGGTCTCGCCGCTGATGATCCCGATGAACATGCCCAACGGCCCAGCGGCCTATGTCGGGCTCCAGGTCGGGGCCCGGGCGGGGGTCTACACCCCGGTCAGCGCGTGCGCCTCGGGCGCCGAGGCGATCGCCTACGGCCTGGACCTGCTGCAGCTGGACCGGGCGGACCTGGTCGTGGTCGGCGGCACCGAGGCCTGCATCCACCCCCTCACGATGTCCGGCTTCGCGCAGATGCGGGCGATGTCCACCCGCAATGACGACCCCGAGCGCGCGTCGCGTCCCTATGACAAGAACCGGGACGGCTTCGTGCTCGGTGAGGGCGCGGGCGTGCTGGTGCTCGAACGGCTGTCCTCAGCGCGGGCTCGCGGCCGGCAGCCCTACGCGGTGCTCGGCGGGGCCGGCATCACCGCCGACTCCTATGACATCGTCCAGCCGGACCCGGACGGCGGGGGGCAGGTTCGCGCCGCCAAGGCCGCGATCCGGCGTTCGGGAGTCGCGGTGTCCGATGTCGTGCACGTCAACGCCCACGCCACCTCTACGCCGGCCGGCGACATGGCTGAAGCGCGCTGGATCGCGGCCCTGCTCGGTGAGCAGACAGTGGTCACCGGAACCAAGTCGATGACCGGCCACCTGCTCGGCGCGTCCGGCGCCATCGAGGCCATCGCCACTGTGCTCAGCGTGGTGAATGACGTGGTGCCGCCGACCATCAACCTCGATGACCCCGAGGACGGCTTGAACGTCGACGTCCCCACCAAGGCCCGGGAGATGACCGTGACAGCCGCCCTGAACGACTCGTTCGGCTTCGGCGGGCACAACACCTCATTGCTGTTCCACAAGCTCTGAGCCTGGGGCTGATGGTCTCAGGACGGCTTGCTCCCGCACGAACCTGCTTTCACACGACCTTGTGCATCAGGATCACCGGCGATCCGTCACCGGCTGCCCGGTAGGGCTCTAGCTCGGCGTCCCAGGACGAGCCGAGAATCTCGTGCAGTCCATGGGCGAACTCGTCGGCGGAGGTGGCCCGGCTGAGCAGGCCGCGCAGCCGCTCCTCGCTCACCACGACATCGCCGTTGGCCGACACCGCGCTGCGGTGAAAACCTCGTCCCGGCACGTAGGCCAGCCGTTCACCGTCGGTGGCGCCGGTGCCCTCCTCGGTCACCTCGAAGCGCAGCATCGGCCAGGCGCGCAGCGACGCCGACAAACGGGCTGCCATCCCGATCGGGCCTACCCAGGTCGCCTCGGCGCGTAGCTGACCGGGGGCGGCGGGCTGGGCGCTCCACTGCAGCTTGCAGGGTCGGCCGAGCACGCCAGCCAGTGCCCACTCGACATGGGGACCGATGGCGGGCGGGCAGCAGTGAATGAACACCACACCTCGCGTGGATGACGCCACATGAGCAGCAGACATCGCGCACCTCCGCAACTTCGACTCGACGGCAACGTCTTCCCCAAGCGCAGCCATCTAGAAGTAAAGCGGTGGTACGTACGTGGCTATTGTGACCCATGATGCCGCTCTGGCGCCAGCCAGTTGAGAAATCAGTCGAGAACGCTCTCAGCCACCACTCTTACGCCGGAACTGGCGCTTGCCGCCGGCCCGAGAGTGCACGTCATGGATCCGACGTGCCCGAGGCGATGGCGATGGTGAGCTCAGGCGCGTTCCGGAAGGCCGATTCCAGCAGTCAGCCCAGCAGGCTCTCGTCGTCGCGCGCACCCCGGCCACCCGGGTTCCTCGTGCTAGGACCGCCTCAACTGCCGCCCCGTGCGGCCGGGTGCGCAGAACGGCCGGCTCCGTCGAGCGGAGCCGGCCGTTCTGTTACAAGTTCCTGATCAGGAGATGTTGATGACGTATGCGGTGCCTGCGGAGGTCATACCGGAGGCGGCCTTACCCGGCGCACCGATGGCCATGCGTCCGTTGTTGGCCACGCTGACGCTGATGCCGAACTGGTCGCTGTTGTACCCGCCCGGGTAGACATTCGATCCGCCCCCCGTGGGCCAGGTGCCGGTGGTGTTCTTCCAGAGGCGCGCGGTGCCGCCGCCGCCGTACTCGAGGAAGAGGTTTGCCTGGGGTGCGCCGAGGACCACTGTCAGGCCGTCGGGGGAGATGCCAACGGAAGCGCCGAGGTGTGCACCGGCGTGGCCGGAGGAGGGGAGCGTGGCGCTGAACATAGTGGCGGTGTTACTTCCAGACCTGAAAAGGTAGCCGGCTCCGGGCCGGTAGGTCGTTGTGGTACCGCTAGTGCTGGAGTCGACGCCGGGCGCTCCGACCAGAACGGCGGCGCCGGTGGACGAGATGTCGATCGAGACGCCGAAGTTGGATGAGGTGTCGGTACTGGGGTCGGTGTAGACGTACTGCGTCGCGGCGGCGATGCCGTTGAAGGTGTACGTCTGGGCGCGCGGCTGGGTCTTCCTGACGCCGGAGACGGTCGTGTAGTACTTGGGCACGCCGACCACGGCCGTCGTGCCGGTACCGTTGAGCGCGACGGACGTGCCGAGCTGTACACCGCCGAGTCCGGTCGACACCGACGTCCTGTAGGTCCAGGCCGCGGAGGCGTCCCGGGTGAAGAAGTAAGCCGCGCTGGGCTCCGAATTCGAATATAGGAACCCCGGCGCGCCCACCAGGAGGGTGGACCCGTTGTCGCTGAGTGAAACGGAGTAGCCAAAGTTCTTTGCCGACGGGGTGAGGATCTTCGCAGTCTTCGTCCAGACGCCGCCGGAACGCTCGAACATGTAAACCGCACCGACGCCGTTCTGGTAGCCCCGCGCACCGACAGCCGCGATGTTGCCATCCGCCGAGAGGGCAACAGCGGAACCGAACCAATCGTTCAGCGACTCGTACATCCCGTCGTCGGCGACCAGAATGGCGTCTTCGGTTCGTGTGAGCCCGGTCTCGGCCGGGATGCCGCTGTAGATATAGGCGGCGCCCGGCCGATCCGCCGAGGTAGGAGTCGCACCCGTGTAGCGAGTTGCGCTTCCCACGATCGTCGTGCTGCCGTCGGTCGACACCGCGAGGAACTCGCCGAGCCGGGAATACGCGGCTGCGTCGGAAGCGATCAGCGGGGTGTACACCGCCGCGGCGAAGGCGGGCAGCGCCTGGCTCACCATCAGCCCGAGCGATACCGCTACTCCTGCAGTGACGGTCGCGAGGCGGCGCCGTGGTCGTGTCTGACTGTGCATTGTTCCCCTAAGGTAGATGCGAATTGGAGTTATCGAGCTGCGGTCGTTTACATGGCGAAGCTGAGGGTCGAACGGAGACCGTTGTTGTACTCGCCGATTCGGTTACGGGCCGCCGGGGAGACTCTTGGGAATGCCAAGGCGGCGGACAAATTTTGGAAGTTGGCGGACACTCCATCGCTCTTGCCTCCATTCCCCATACCGTTACATATCGGCACACGGAGTGGGTACCTTACGTATCAGTTTCGTGAAGTGGCTGGTTAGAGTCGGCGCGTCACGCAATGATTCACAGATAACCAGTCGCCAATAGCTTCGATAGTCACGCCCTGCTCGGGGTTCAGTAACTCAGCCCGCTGTCTCGGCTTCCGCCCGCACTGAGCCCCCTTTAGCAACGTTGGAGAATTCACAGGCAGCTACTACGCCGGACGACGGGTCCGCGCGGTGCCGAGTGGGAGAGCAATGCGGAAAAGGCGGCTGGCGATATCCCACCGTTGGCAGTTCTTTGAGCGATGAGAAGCTGCTGCGGGCAGCCGCAACGCCGCGGCCAGCCCATCACACACCGCCCGGGTCCGCTCCTGAGGCACTGGCGTCAAACCTCAGCCGAAACACTGATCGCGATGCCGTTCGACGCCCTCTGGCACAACGGGGAGGGCGGCTACTGGATCGAGTTCGTGCAGGTTCAAGACCGACCGTTGGCGACGCTTCCCAATCCCCGATGACCTCGCCGAGGTTCTGCGTGAGCAGCAGGACTGGGTGCGGGCCACCTGAGCTGGTAGAGCTTCGGCGCAAGACCGACCGGCGACGCCTATAGGGCCAACGGCTGCAACTAGTCCCCGATCCAGAAGAGGGCCGAGTCCGGGCGACGTGAGCACTCCTGCGCAAGCGCGCGTAGTCGGATGAGACCCCTTCGCTCTGGACCGTCTTCTGCGACCTCTAGCGCCCTAGTGCAGTCAGCGATCAATTGGCCCATGACCCCGGAAGGCAGCCTCGTCTCTCCATAGGGGTCAACCGACGTGATGACCGGCATGTCCCCTGACACCTGACCATAGGGCGGGCGATCGATGAATCGGTCGAAGTCACCAGCCGCATCGAAGGTTCCCCCGTTGGGGTCCGTCAAGCCGGTGACCGCCCGACCCGTGTGGTCTCGAAGTTCGACATAGATGCCCACTGCGCGATTCTCCCCAGCCGATGGCCGCCCCGCCTGACCAACGCGAGTTTGGTCAACGTCGGCTTGGCGGTGCGGTTCGGAACGGCACTTTCCCGAGTGGAGCCACGGGGACTCGAACCCCGGCATCCGCCTTGCAAAGGCGGCGCTCTGCCAACTGAGCTATGGCCCCGCGTGCTGGAGACCTCCAGGACGATACAACGCCCAGTTTGTCTGGCCTCTAGCTATCCATCTTCAGATAAGAATCGAACACCTAACCTCCGCCTTGCAAAGGCGACGCTCTGCCATTGAGCTATGGCCCCGAAATGCTCGTCAGAATGCCGATCCCAACCGGACGGTCCCACGGCCGGGACCGACCGGCACGGTCGCTACGGCTTACTGGTGGCATCTCCCCACACGTCTCGGGCCTGCTGCCCCCGCTGCCGGCGAAGCGGGTACTGGACACCGGCGGCGGCCATTGCCAGGCCAAGCAACTTGCGCCTGCGTGCCTCCACGTGAACTAGCACCGTTGACGCTGCATACCGTCGTCTCGATATTGGGCGAGCCCCTGCACTCGGGCACGTCGCACGGCGATGTCCAGCATCTCCGCTACCAGGTCGGTCAGCACCACCCTTGCGTTCGGGGCCAGTCGCGCGATGCTCAGACCAGCTCGCCCGTGCCCGCGGCGATGTCGAGATGCCGCTGATCCTCAGCGATGCCCAGACGCTCGATGATCGCCGTGCCGACCGGAGGACAGGCCCAGGCGATCCCGGCGGCGCAGCAGGGTGTCGGCGATCTCGCGTGGCGAGCCGGCGACGACGGTGACGGCGCCCGCCGCGGCCAGGGTCATGACGGTCAGGGCTGACCGTCAGCCGCCGCTCTTACGCCGGAACTGGCGCTTGCCGCCGGCCCGAGAGTGCACGTCATGGATCTTGGCCGAGCTGGGTCCCCCACCGGCCACGCCGTCGGCGTGCTGGCTCTTCTTACGCTCCAACGCGTCGCGGAATCGCGCTTTGACGTCGGCCGCTTCCGCGGTTGAGTGCTCGGCGTCGGCTGGGTGCTCGGCGTCGGCTGGCTGCTCGGCCTCGGTCGGCGCGGCGGGGCCGGTTGAAGCGCTCGGGTCGGTTGAAGCGCTCGGGTCGGACGGGGATTGATCTGCGGCGGCCATTGCGCCAGCCTGTCACGGCGCTCACGCGACTTCAAACGCCGGCGTCCGGCGCGAGGTCGCGACGGTGGCCACCGGCGCGCCAACGTGACCGGCCGGACACCCGCGCCGGCCGCGGGCAGGGCAAAATAGAACGCATGACTGATGTCTACATTCTTGACGCGGTTCGAACCCCGATCGGTCGTTACAACGGCGCGCTGGCCGGAATCCGCCCGGACGACCTGGCAGCCCATGTGATCGGCTCGGTGGTCACACGATCACCCGAACTCGATCCGGCCCTGCTCGATGACGTGTTCTTCGGCAATGCCAACGGCGCCGGTGAGGACAACCGGGACGTCGCGCGGATGGCATCGCTGCTGGCCGGACTGCCCACCTCGGTCCCGGGCGTCACCCTGAACCGGCTGTGCGGGTCGGGCATGGAGGCGCTGATCGCGGCCAACCGGGCGGTGGCAGTCGGTGACGCCTCGCTGGCCATCGCCGGTGGCGTCGAGTCGATGACCCGCGCGCCCTGGGTGCTGCCCAAGCCGGCCAAGGGCTTTCCGGCCGGCTCCGAGACGCTGCACTCGACCACGCTGGGCTGGCGGATGGTCAACCCCGCGATGCCCGGCGACTGGACCGTCTCCCTCGGCGAGTGCACGGAGCTGCTGGCCGAGAAGTACGGCATCACCCGACAGGCCCAGGACGAGTACGCCCTGGCCAGCCACCAGAAAGCCGCCGCCGCCTGGGATGCGGGCGCTTACTCCGCCGAGGTGGTCGGCTATCCGGGAGTGGAGCTCAGCCGCGATGAGAGCATCCGCGCCGACAGCTCGCTGGCCGCGCTGGCCAAACTGGCGCCGGCCTTCCGGCCGGACGGCACGGTGACCGCCGGAAACGCCAGCCCTCTCAATGACGGAGCCGCCGCCCTGCTGATCGGTGACGAGGCCGGCGCACGGGCCGCCGGACGGCAGCCGCTGGCCCGGATTGTGTCGCGGGCGGTGGCCGCCGTCGAGCCCCAGCTCTTCGGGATCGGCCCGGTCGAGGCGGCCCGGACCGCCCTGAGCCGAGCCGGCATCGGCTGGGGCGACCTGGCGATGGTGGAGTTGAACGAGGCCTTCGCCGCCCAGTCCCTGGCCTGCCTGGCCGACTGGCCCGAACTCGACCCGGCGATCGTGAACATCCACGGCGGCGCCATCGCCCTCGGGCATCCGCTGGGCTGTTCCGGGGCGAGGGTGGTCACGCACCTGGCGCACCAGTTGAAGGCCCGGGGCGGGGGCTACGGCCTGGCCGCGATCTGCATCGGCGTCGGGCAGGGCCTGGCGGTCGTCCTGCACGCATGATGATCAAGATCACCAAGGGCTTCAGCAGCGCGAGCGGGGACCTGGCCCGCACTTAGAGGTCCGTGGCCAACCGGGCTGCGCGAGCTACAGGGCCGCCTCGGCAACGCCGCCGCCTTCGGCGCAAGCCGCCGACCCGCCGCCAGCGCCTGACTGGGGCTACTGATCCAGCGGGTCGGCGGCATGCTGCGCCTGTCGGGTGTGATCAAGAACCTGGCCGCGATCCGATCAGGGGGTGGTGACGCGAGCCCAGCCCCAGCGCAGCTTGGCGTCCTCGGTGTAGAAGCCGATCTTGCCGGAGGTGTACGGCGTGACACCGCAGGCGCCGGTGTCGGTGTAGGTCGTCAGCGTGGTCAGTGCGTTCGAGCCGGTGCGGGCCTGGACCACCCATGTCGGCTGGCCAGAGGCGTTGACGGTCTGGGTGACGGTGACGCGCTTCCAGGAACTGAGCGAGTACGTTGGGGACGTGCCCGTCGCCAGGAAGCACTCACGCTGGGAGCCGTCCACCGGGTCGGTGTACTCCTTGGACAGCTGCCAGCCGTTGGTCTTCAGCACGACGGCCACGAAGCTGTTGTTGTTGGTGTAGTTGAAGAGCAGCCAGCCACGCTCCCACGGGTTCGGGGTCGAGCCCTGCCGCAGCTGGACCTCGTTGCCGTACTCGGCGAGCAGGGTGTACGCGCCCGAGAACGAGGCGTTGGACGTCGTGAGGCTGGAGAACGTCTGGCCCGGTGCGAGCGCGGGCGGCGGGGACTGCTGGAGGTACTTGGTCGTGCCCACGCCGCCGGGCTGGATGATTGACGTGACGCCGCGCGTGTAGGTGTTGTCGGGGTTCCAGCGGGCGCCGTCGAACACGTTGGTCCAGTTGCCGAAGGTCGTGCCCTCGGCCTTCTGGCCAACGGTGTAGCTGCTGAAGTCGTCGTCCAGCGGGGTCGCGGCGTTGGCCGGGGTGGCCCCGGCGACGGCGAGCCCCAGGGCGAGCGCGCCAGCAGCGAGGCTGGCGCGCAGGGTGGTCTTGTGGCGCATGGCGGCCTCTCCTCTGGGTGGGGGTAGATAGCCGCATTCTATAACTATTAGGTCATTTAAGGTAAATACCCCCGCCGTCAGACCCGCGCGAGGCGCTGCCAGAGGTTGGCCTTGGCGTCCACCGGCTGGCCGTCGA
This sequence comes from Jatrophihabitans sp., assembly GCA_036399055.1. Lineage (NCBI taxonomy): Bacteria > Bacillati > Actinomycetota > Actinomycetes > Jatrophihabitantales > Jatrophihabitantaceae > Jatrophihabitans > Jatrophihabitans sp. The sequence continues at coordinate 51,813 of DASWNX010000039.1, read as the reverse complement.
TCACGGCCTTCTCGGCGCGCAGCCGGGCGGCCTTGTCGGTGTCCTTGACCAGAACGTGGCCGAAATGGTCCCAGTACATTGCTGATGATCCGCAGCCCATTGGACGACCGGCTGGTTAGACCGTGCGCTATGTGTGAAACTGCCATAATGGTTTCGCCGCGGCCCAGGGTCAGCAACCTGCGCCGGTCATGGCTGGAGCGGCTGCTCGCCGTGGTGCGCGAGCTCGGGGCGATCAGCGACATCGACCAGACCCTCAACCGCATCGCCGAAGCCACCGTTGAGTTCCTGGAGTTCGGCGCCGCCGCCATCAACGTCGTGGACGCCGGCGGCCAGGTGGTGGTGCGGGCCGTGGCCGGCCCACCCGGGATCGAGCAGCTGCTTGGCCGCGGCAGCTCGGTGCGGGACTGGCAGGACCTGTTGGACGCAGCCGATCCATGGGGTTCGCTGCGGTTCTTCAGCCACAAGCAGGACCGCCAGGTGCTCGACCGGATCGCCACCTGGACGGGTAATGACGCCGGGGCCGCCCAGCCCGGCGACTGGCATAACGAGGACCTGCTGTTCGCCCCGCTGTTCGACCAGGACGGATCGCTGCTGGGCGTCCTCAGCGTCGACCAGCCGGCCAGCGGCGAGCGGCCCGACCTCGAGCAGCGGACGGTGCTGGAGCTGTTCGCCAACCAGGCCGCGGTGGCGATCGCGGAGTCCCGGGCACGCGATCACGCCGAGGCACGCCGTTGGGAAGCCGAGCACCGCTGGCAGGTGACCTTCGAGCGCAGCCCGATCGGCGCGGCCATCGTCAACCCTTCCGGGGTGCTGGTCCAGGTCAACGAGTCACTGGCCAAGATGCTGGGCTTCTCGCGCGAGCAGCTGCTGGGCCGCAGCTTCGACAAGCTGACCCACCCCGATGACGTCGACCTGGACACCGCGGTCTTCCACCAGCTGGTGGGCGGCTCTCGCGACACCTACGAGAGCCTGAAGCGGATGGTGCACGCCGATGGGCATCTGGTGTACGGCCTGCTGCACGTGGGCGTGATCCGCAACTCGGCCGGTGAGCTGCAGAACGTCGTCGCCCAGATCAACGACATGACACAGCGCAAGCAGGCCGAGGACCGGCTGGCTCACCGGGCGATGCACGACCCGCTGACCGAACTGCCCAACCGCACGCTGCTGCAGGAGCTGCTGGCCGGCTACCTCAACTCCGGCCGGCCCGCCGGAGTGCTGTACTGCGACCTGGACCGCTTCAAGATCGTCAATGACAGCCTCGGTCACGAGGCCGGTGATGAGCTGCTGCTGGTGCTCTCGCACCGGTTGCGCGACGCGCTGCCCGCCTGCGTCACCCTGGGCCGCGTCGGCGGCGACGAGTTCGTGGCGCTGGTGCCCGACGTCAACGATCCGGAGCGGCTGCATGGCCTGGCCCAGGGATTGGCGTCGGCGCTGCAGCAGCCATTGGTGGTTCGCGGGCATCTGCACACGGCCAGCCTGAGCATCGGGATCACCGTCAGCGGCCCCGGCCACGACCACCCCGACGAGGTGCTGCGCGAGGCAGACCTGGCCCTGTTGCGCGCCAAGCGCCGGGGCCGGTCGCGGATCGAGATGTATGACCCGACGCAGGACAAGCCCGTCACCCTGCATGAGCTTGAGCTGGAGCACTCGCTGCGCAGCGCGCTGGCCGAGAACCGCGGGCTGGTGCCCTACTTCCAGCCGATCGTCAACCTGCTCGACAACACCGCGGTCGGCCACGAGGCGCTGGTCCGATGGGAGCACGCCGAGCAAGGCCTGCTGGACCCGGACGACTTCCTGCCGATGGCCGAGCAGACCGGCCTGATCGTCCCGCTCGGCTGGTGGATGCTGGCCACCTGCTGCCGGGCGGCCGGCGACGCCCGGTTGACCGGCGGCAGCGCTCAATGGGTCGCGGTGAACGCCTCCGGCAGCCAGTTGGGCAGGGGCCAACTGGTGCCTGAGATCCGGCGCGGGCTCGACGCGAGCGGCCTGTCCCCGGACCGGCTGCACCTGGAGATCACCGAGAGCGCCCTGGTCGAGGCCTCACCGGCGGCGATCAAGGAGGTGCGTGAGGTTGCCGACTTAGGCGTCCGGATCGCCCTCGACGACTTCGGCACCGGCTATTCCTCGCTGTCTCTGCTGCGCGACCTGCCGGTGTCGACGGTCAAGATCGACCGCAGCTTCGTCGCGCCCATCGCCGCCGACCGCAGCGCCCGGGCCATCGTGCGCAGCGTCATCGGGCTGTGCCAGGAACTGGGGATCACCACCGTCGCCGAAGGCATCGAGACCCAGGAGCAGCTGACCTCGGTTCGGGCGCTGGGGTGCAATCACGGCCAGGGCTACCTGCTTGGCCGTCCCTTGCCACTCGACTAGCTTCCGCCTATAGCCGTCGGTGACCGTAAGAACTCGAAGCGGCGGAGCCGTCCGAGTCGCGTTATGCGCTGACGGAATTTAGGCAGGACAATTCTCGGGCCTGAGGCACGCATGCGTATGCCTCTGCTCGGCTGAGCAGAGGCATGAAGGGCACGCGCGTCAGTCAGTTAGGGGTGAGCACGAACCGTCGTCCCACGATGCTTGAGAGGTCGTTGGACGGAGCACTCTGCTTGGTCTTGGTAGGCCGGTACGGTGCTGCAATCGCGCTGCTGCCGTTGGTCTTGTTCAGAACGACGCTCAGGGACGCACGCTTGGTTGCCGTCATGTACTCATGCAGCTGGCCAATAGTGGTATCTCCGTGGACGTCGTGCGGGTCCTCCTCCCAGCTACTGCTGGAGTTGGATCCACCCCCCTCGGAAGACGACTCGGCTGGCTTAGTACTACGAGTCGGGGACAGCGTCATGAAGACCAACCGGTCGGAGTCCGCGAAGTAGATACCCAGCGCGGCAGGCGGCTCTGGGACCTCCTTGACGATCCTCTGGTAGACCTCCCGCGTGGAATCGCTATCGAGGACCAGAAGCAAGGCATCTGAGTTTCGCACGCGATTTTGCTGGAAGAGTTCACGTCCTTCAGGGGTGCCGAGGTGGCGCGCCAGAGCACGACCTGCGCGCAGCCTGTCATCCCTGCGGTCACTCATGTGCCTCACCACGCCTTCGCTCGTTCGTCCCATGTACCGAACATCCAGTCGTACGCTTCCTGGTATCCAGCATCCACAACATCCCAAGACTGCTGGCCCCTGCCAGTCGATGTCGGGATCGGTATCATTTCGATGCGGCGTTCGGTTCCGTCGGGGTCGAACTCGTGTCTGTGTATTGACCCGTGCGTGCAGTCTATGCGTAGTACTTCTACCCACTCTCCTCCGTATTTACGGTACTGCATCAGCGCGAAGTCCACTATGCGGTTCTTGTAACTGTGCACTCGGAGATAAACTCGATCCGTATCTGTGATGTTCGAGTCTGTCTCGTTAACCTCGCACTGTGAGGCAGGCGGGGGCTGATACGGCCTCGGAGGTTCCGGCCTAACAGTCATGTCGACCAAGCCGGCCGAGTTCCGCATTCGCCCCTTTGCCTTAGTCACGACTCCCCGGCCCGGCAAGTTAGAAACGGGTTCAAGGCGGAGCTCCATCAGGCATACGGGACACAAGGTCTGAGCAGCATATCTAAGGCTGCCGGGCATTACCGTACGCTTCCCAACAGTGTCGGCCGATTGACCTCACGGAGCCAGTGGACCGTCCCTGGCGGGTCGCTTCCCCAAGTTCTTCCGCCTGCCAGCCGCGGCCAACAGAGCAACGGCGAGCTGCCGCGCCGCACGGACGGCATGAGCGACGCGAACCACGTGTGATGCCCGGCGGCCTTGCCCGGGCCTTGACAGGTGACTAAATAGTCACCTATCGTCGGTCCGGTGGACGCGGTGTTTCGAGCTCTGGCCGATCCGACCCGGCGCAGCCTGCTGGACGAGCTGTTCCGGCAGGACGGCCAGAGCCTGAACGCGTTGACCGCCCGCTTCGAGCTGAGCCGCTTCGGCGTGATGAAGCACCTCAAGCTGCTCGAAGAGGCCGGCTTGGTCGTGACCAGGCGTCAGGGCCGGGAGAAGCTGCACTACCTCAACCCCGTGCCGATCCGGCTCGTCCACGACCGGTGGGTGAGCAAGTACGCCGAACCGTGGGCCGCGGCGCTCAGCGAGCTCAAGCAACGATTGGAGACTCCGATGGAAAAGGTGTTCGAGATCTACATCCGCACGACCCCCGAACGGCTCTGGGAGGCGATCACCGACAGCGAGATCAGGAGCAAGTACAACTTCGGGGTGCAGATCACCTGCGACTGGACCGTCGGCTCGCGCTTCTCCCAGACCAGCCCGAAGGCCGACGGCCCGCTCGGCGAGGGCGAGATCCTCGAGGTCGACCCGCCGCGCCGGCTGGTGCAGAGCATGCGCGCGCTCTGGAGCGATGAGGTCAAGGACGAGGGCACCTCCCGGGTCACCTGGGAGATCGAGCCGGTCGGGGACTCCTGCCGGCTGGTGGTCACCCACGACCAACTGCGCGAGGGCGCCAACGAGCAGCTCTACGGCGGTTGGCCGATGATCCTGTCCGGTCTCAAGACCTGGCTGGAGACCGGACAGGTGCTGACCACGCCGGGCTCGCTCATGTACAGCTGAGCGGCCCAGGTACAGGTGCAGGTGCAGGTGCGCGAGGCCTGCTGCCTACCGCGGGCTCAGGAGCCGGCCTGCTCGTCGCGCACCCAGGCGCCCAGCAGCCCGCGGTAGTGGTCGATGAAGTGGTCGTGCTCGTGTGAGGGAAAGGTCGAGCGGACGGTGTCGACGAGCAATTGGTCGAACTCCGGGCCGGCCACCCACTCCAGCACGACCTCGTCCAGGTTGGCCAGCCTGCTGGCGCAGAACTCCTGATAGCGCTCGACGTCGAAATAGTCGTCGGCCAGCTGCCGGTAGCAGGCCAGCTTGTCCGCATAGGACAGCTCCTGCCGGTCGGCGATGTCGAAGTACCGGCGGGTGTCGAGGTCATAGCGGGCCTTGCGCCCGGTCACCGTGCAGAACACCGACCACTTCACCAGCGCCTTCATCGCCCACGGGAAGTAGTAGTGCAGGCTGGTCAGCGCGACGTCGGGGCAGGCGTTGGCGTAGTCGATCGGATAGACCTCGCCGTCCTTGACCAGCGTCTCGCAGGAGTTGAACTCCCACCGGAAGAAGGCGTTGACCAGCCGGCCGATGGTCAGCACCTCATCGCCGGTCTCGGGGGTCAGGAAATTGTGGCTGACCGAGTACCGGGCGTGCATCGGCTGGTCGGGGTCGAAGTTCATCACCATCGTCTCGGCGCCGATGGACAGGCTCCGGGCGAAGACGTCATAGCCGGCGACCGACTTCTGCAGGTGCATCAACCGCTGACCGGACTGGTCATAAGCGCGGTGCAACTCCTCCCGGTCACGGATCTGGCTCACACCGACCCACGCGCCGCCGTCGTAGGGCTTCATGAACATCGGGTAGCCGATGCGCTCGGCGATCACGTCGAGGTCGAACGGCTGGTTGTAGCGGGCGGCTGTGTAGGCGTACTTGGCGTGCTCGGGCGGGTTCTTGTAGGGCACCAGGACGGTTTCGGGAACCTTGAGCCCGAGCCGCATCATCGCGCAGTACGCGGCGTGTTTCTCCATGCTCTGAAAGGTGAACGGGCTGTTGAGCAGGTAGATGTCATCCATCAGCGCGGCCTTCTTCAACCACTCCCGCGGAACGTAGTACCAGTACGCCAGCCGGTCGATCACCAGGTCATAGCGCGGCTTGTACCGCAGGTCGAACGGCTCGATGGTGACCCGTTCGACGTCGAAGTGGTGCAGCTGCTCGGCATTGGCGCCGGTGCCCACCGGGCCCATCCGCCGCACGATCGACTCGAACGCGCTCGGCCAGTCCTCTTCGGTGCCCAGCAGCAGGCCCAGCAGGTGTGTCGTCTCCGTCATGGGATGATCATGCTCCTTCAGCAGAATCGCGGCAGATGGTGTGCCAGTTGAGCACGCCAGGACTCCCAGTCGTGCGGCACGTCGAAGCCCCACAGGTCCAGCTCGTGCCGGATGCCCTTGGCGGCCAGCAGGCCGGCGAAGGCCCGGGTGCTGGGCAGCGACTGGGTCGGGTGCACCTCCCAGGCGCCCTGGCCGACCACCAGCAGCAGGTTGACCCGGCTGCGCAGCCAGTTCAGGTGATCGCCGGAGAGGTTGGCCACGTAGGCCATCGGGTTGTTGAAGTAGGTCTGGGAACCCAGTTCGCCCCACGGATGCCAGGTCGTCGGGTCGTAGTTGCCGGACAGGCACAGGGCCAGCGGAAACAGGTCAGCTCGCTTGAGCGCGAAGTTGGCCGCGTGGTAGGCGCCCAGGCTGGACCCGAGGGTGAGGAACTCCGAGGCGCCGGCGCTGTCGTCAGACATCCACGGAGCCACCTGCTCCAGCACCCACGCCTCGTAGCCGCCGTGGCGCCAGGCGCGCTCCTCGGTCGGCAGGCTGTTGTCCGACCAGCTGTGGGCGTCGCCGCTGTCGACGCAGTAGAACTTGACCCGGCCGGCCTCGACCAGGTCGGCCACCGCCGCCAGCATCCCGTTGCTCTCGAAGTCGTGCGCGCTGCCACCCTCCGCGGCGAAGACCAGCACCGGACGCCCGTAGTGGCCGTGGGCCACCACCGTGCCGGTGAAGTGCCGTCCGGCCAGCTCGACCTGTTGCCGCTTCACGAGCCCACCACCGTCTGGATCAGCTCGACCAGCTGCGGGTCGAAGGCGTCGCGCCAAGCCGTGTAGTTGTGCACGTCGCGCACCTCGCGCAATTCCACCGGATAGCCGAGGCGGCGCAGCGCCGCGGCCATCGCCTGATTGTTCGCCAGATTCTCCTCGATGACCCCGCAGGTCATGCTCACCGGCAGCGGATGCGGGTCCGCGACGGCTTGGACCACCTCCCGCACGAACCTGGTCACCGGGCCGAACCGCGCGAACCGCCGCTCGTGGGCGTCGGACTCGACGCTGAAGAAGCTGCCGGACTGCAGGAAGAGGCCGTCGAAGGAGTTCGGGGACTGCCGGTGGGCGTGCAGCATCGCCAGCGCTCCGAGGCTGGCGCCGGCGCCGACTCGCACGGTGCTCGGCGCCGCCTCGGCCAGCGCCGGCAGCACCTCGCCGGCCAGCGCCCGGGCGTAGGCGGGGTTGACCGCGTACCAGCGGTTGCGGTCTCCCGGGGCCAGCAACGCCACCCGCAGCATCGGCAGCCGGCCGGCCTCGATCAGCGCGCCGGTGAAGGTGGTCAGCCCTGCCAGCGAGTCGTACTCCGGCCCGTCGTGGACGATCAGCAGCGGCGCCGGCTGCTGGGCCTCCAGCGCCTGGGGCGACCACAGCCGGCCGCGGATCGTGCTGCCGAGCTCTCGGCTGCCGATCGCCAGATCGGCGACGCTCGCCGGCGCGAGCGGCAGGTCAAGCCATGCCGGCCTGTGGTAGTCGGGGAACTCGATCACCGATTTGTCGCCGAAGGCCCCGCTCACGCGCAGCGGGTTCGCCGGGTCGGGAATCGTCTCGCGGCCCTCGTTGGGGTGGCGCAGCTCGAGCAGGTACTCCATCCGGTCCACCGCCGGGCGCTGCACCCGTAAGGTCCACCAGCCTCGCCGGTAGCTGAAATCCAGTTGATCCCCGGGGATCCGGATGTCCTGGGACAGCCGGACTCCCCGCAAGCGGGCATGCGGGTCGTGCAGCCGCAGGGTCACGCCGATGGCGTCGACGACCGGGCCGGCGGAGGTCGCGATAGTAGTCATCGAATGTGACCCTAGCGCCGACGCCGGCCAGTCGCTCACCCCCCGAGGACCACCAGCCTCGACCTGAACCGGCGAACTCTGCCAAGCTGTTAGTTCCAAGCCGGGGTCATACGAGCAGGGAGGCGCCTCGAGATGGGTGACGACGTCGACAGAGTGGAGTTCACCCGGCAGGACCGGCAGTGCTACCGGGAGAAGGTCCGGCGCTGCCTCGATGTCTTCGCCCGGATGCTGACCGAGTCGAAGTTCGACTTCGAACGGCCGATGACCGGCTTGGAGATCGAGTTCAACCTGATCGGAGCAGGCCATGATCCGGCGATGCGCAACGCGGCGGTGCTGCAGGCCATCGCCAACCCCGACTTCCAGACGGAGTTGGGCCAGTTCAACATCGAGATCAACGTCCCGCCGCGGGAGCTGGCCGGGCAGTCGATGCAGGATCTGGAGGCGGTCCTGCGGGCGAGCCTGAACGACGCCGAGGAGCGCTCGCGCAGCCAGGGCGCGCACATCGTGATGATCGGCATCCTGCCGACGCTGACCGCCGCCGACCTGACCTCTGATGCGCTGAGCGCCAACGCCCGCTACGCGCTGCTGAATCAGCAGATCTTCGCCGCCCGCGGCGAAGACCTGCACATCGCCATCGACGGCCCCGAGAAGCTGTCCACCTACGCCGACACCATCGCGCCCGAAGCCGCCTGCACCAGCGTCCAGTTCCACCTGCAGGTCAGCCCTCAGGTGTACGCCAACAACTGGAACGCCGCCCAGAGCATCGCCGGGGTCCAGCTGGCCCTGGGCGCCAACTCGCCGTTCCTGTTCGGCAAGGAGCTCTGGCGCGAGACCCGGATAGCGTTGTTCGAACAAGCCACCGACACCCGGCCGGCCGAGTTGAAGTCCCAGGGGGTGCGGCCGCGGGTCTGGTTCGGCGAACGCTGGATCAACTCGATCTTCGACCAGTTCGAGGAGAACGTCACCTACTTCCCGGCCCTGCTGCCGATCTGCGAGGACGAGGAACCCGCCGAGGTGCTCGACCGCGGTGACACGCCGCGGTTGCAGGAGCTGAGGATGCACAACGGCACCGTCTACCGGTGGAACCGGCCGGTCTATGACGTCTTCCGCGGCAAGCCGCACCTGCGGGTGGAGAACCGGGTGCTGCCGGCCGGGCCGACCGTGGTCGACATCCTGGCCAACGGGGCCTTCTACTACGGCCTGCTCCGGGTGCTGGCCGAGGAGGACCGCCCGATCTGGACCAGGCTCTCCTTCGCCGCCGCCCAGGACAACTTCTACGCCGGCGCGCGGCACGGCATCGACGCCCAGATCTACTGGCCAGGGCTGGGCGAGGTGCCCGCCACCGAGCTGGTGCTGCGCAGGCTGCTGCCGATGGCCTACGAAGGCCTGGACCGGTGGGGCATGGACCCGGCCGTGCGCGACCGGCTGCTGGGCATCATCGAGCAGCGCTGCACCAGCCATGTCAACGGCGCGGAATGGCAGGTCAAGGCCTTCCACCGCATCGATGACGACAAGCGGCCACTTGACCGCCGGGACTCCCTACGCGAGATGCTCGGGCGCTACGTCGAGCACATGCACAGCAACGAGCCGGTGCACACATGGTCGGACTGAGGCGCGCCCAGCGCACAACAATGGCCGCCGCTTGCAAACCTCGTCGGTTTGAGTAGTTTCGCAGGAAGGCTCGAACCGGCAGCCTAGTTCGGGTGCGCTGATGCGGCGATCCGCGCCAGGGCCGGCTCCTCTCCGGCCCGCTCAGGGCTGACCTCTCACCTCTCACCCGGACGGATCCGGCTGCGCGGACACGCCAGCCAGTCGCGGCGTCCAGGAGGTCGGCACTGTGCTTCGGCTCGATGTGAACTTGTTCGACTACACGATTCTGGCGATCTACTTCATCCTCGTCGTGGGGATCGGCGTGATGGCCAGACGTGCGATCGCCACCAGCGAGGACTTCCTGCTCTCGGGCCGGTCGCTGCCCGCCTGGGTCACCGGACTGGCCTTCATCTCGGCCAACCTGGGCGCCATCGAGATCCTCGGCATGGCCGCCAACGGCGCCCAGTACGGCATGGCGACGCTGCACTTCTACTGGATCGGCGCGGTGCCGGCCATGGTGTTCCTCGGCATCGTGATGATGCCGTTCTACTACGGCTCCCGGGTGCGCACCGTTCCGGAATTCCTGTTGCGGCGGTTCAATCGGCCTACCCACCTGTTCAACGCGCTGAGCTTCGCGGCGGCCGCGGTGCTGACCGCCGGCGTGAACCTCTACGCCCTGGCCCTGGTCATCAACGCGCTGATCGGCTGGCCGATCTGGGTCTCCATCATGCTGTCGGCATTGTTCGTGCTGGCCTACATCACCCTGGGCGGGCTGTCCGGGGCGATCTACAACGAGGTGCTGCAGTTCTTCGTCATCGTCGCCGGCCTGATCCCGCTGGTGGTGATCGGCCTGCACAACGTGGGCGGTTACGGCGGGCTGAAAGACAAGGTCGGCCAGACCGAGTTGGGACCGGAGGCCTTCTCCACCTGGGGTGGGACGAACGTCGGAAACTGGACCAACCCGCTGGGTGACTGGATCGGCATCGTGATGGGCCTGGGTTTCGTGCTCTCGTTCGGATACTGGACGACGAACTTCGCCGAGGTCCAGCGCGCCCTGTCGGCCAAGGACCTGTCCGCCGCGCAGCGCACCCCGCTGATCGGCGCGTTCCCGAAGATCTTCATCCCGGCGCTGACCATCCTGCCAGGCCTGATCGCCCTGGTGCTGATACCCAATCTCGGACAGGAAGGCGAGTTCACCTACAACGACGCCATCCCGTTGTTGATGAACCGGTTCCTGCCCAACGGCGCCCTGGGCATCGCGCTGGCCGGCCTGCTCGCCGCGTTCATGGCAGGCATGGCGGCCAATGTCAGCTCGTTCAACACCGTGTTCACCTATGACATCTGGCAAACATATGTGGTCAAGGGCCGCCGGGACAGCTACTACCTGCAGGTCGGGCGGATCGTCACCGTCCTGGGCATCCTGGTCGGTATCGGCACCGCCTTCATCGCCTCGGGCTACAGCAACATCATGAACTACATCCAGTTGCTGTTCTCCTACTTCAACGCACCGCTGTTCGCGACTTTCATCATCGCGATGTTCTGGAAGCGGACCACGCCCTGGGCGGGTTTCTGGGGCCTGGTGGCGGGCACCCTCGGCGCCGGCGTGATGCATTTCGCCGGTTACAACTTCGCCTACTTCTACCCCGGCGGCGTCTACGACCCGACTCACTCGACCATCAACGCGCAGATGCTCAACTTCTACGGAGCGATCACCGCGTTCGTGGCCGACGCCGCGGTCACGGTCGCGGTCACCCTGGTCACCCGGCCCAAGCCGGTGGCCGAGCTGGCCGGCCTGGTGTGGGGCGTGCACGATCCGAGCGCGCCGAATCCCGAGTCGGTGCCCAAGCCGGTCTGGTGGGCCTCACCGAAGCTGCTGGGCTTCACCGCGCTCGGCATCGTCGTCGTCCTGTCCATCATCTTCGCCTAGGAGGCCACCATGTCTGAACCTGTTTCCGGCGCCAGCGCGGCGTCGAACTCGGCTGGCACCTCAGCAGACCCGGACGCGCCCAAGTCCGCGATGTACAAGCTGTTCGACATCCGGTTGCTGATCGGCGGGCTGTTCACCGTCTACGGGGTGATGCTGACCGTCGCCGGCTTCTTCACCTCCGACACCGCCCGGCAGAAGGCCAGTGGGATCAACATCAACCTCTGGCTGGGCCTTGGGATGCTGGTGCTGGGAGGGCTCTTCCTGCTGTGGCGCGCGTTGCGGCCGCTGCGCATCGAGCCGCACCCGGTGAACCCGTCATGACCAGCCCGTCGCAGGTGATCGTGGTCGGCGTCGACGGCTCAGAGACCAGCCGGGACGCGGCGCGCTGGGCACTGAGTCAGGCCGCGCTCACCGGCACCGGCCTGCGCGCGGTGTCGAGCTGGCGCTGGCCCAACTACCTGACCCGGGTGCCACCGGGAGTGGACCTGGCACAGGAGACCGGCGAGGTCCTGGACGAGATCATGGACGGCGTGCTGGCCGAGAACCCGCAGGCGGCCGCCACCGTGCCGGTGACCAAGCACGTCATCGAAGGCCCGGCCGGACCCGCGCTGCTGACCCAGTCCGCCGGCGCCACGCTGCTGGTGGTCGGGGCGCGGGGTCGGGCGGCGTTTCCCGGCATGCTGCTCGGCTCGGTGGCCGAGTACTGCGTCCGGCAGGGCACCTGCCCGGTCGTAGTGGTGCGTGCCTGACTCGATCCCCCGCCGGGCGTGACCGCGCCGCCGGCTGCCGGCCGCCAGGCACGGCCCTAGCGGGTCGGCCGCTCGTCACGCATGACCACGGCCGCGCCGTCCCGAAGCGCGGCCTCGTTCAGGCCGTAGTGGTGCGCGCACCACAGCAGGGAGCCACCGCTGCGCATGACGGTGACCACGACGGCTCGTGCCGAGCACCGGTCGCAGCGGTCGGCGGCGGTCAGCGCGAAGCTGTTTCGTTGTCGAGCATGGGTGCTCATATCGTGGCTCCTGACTGGCGTTGACAGGAATTCGGATCAGCTCACCGTGGTGGATTGGGCCGGCCCCGTGGTATCGCCGCCTGGCTCAGGCCGGGTCCGGCGCCAGCCGGACCACCATCTTGCCGGTGTTGGCGCCGTGCAACATGCCGATGAATGCCGGCACCGCCTGCTCCAGGCCCTCCACCACGGTTTCGGCGACCACCAGCTGGCCCGAGGTCAACCAGCCGGTGACCACGTCTCGGAATTCCGACCGCAGATGGGCCTGGTCGGTGACCAGGAACCCGCGCAAGCTCAACCGCTTGCTGATCGCCAGTGCGAGGTTGGCCGGACCGACCGGCCGCTCGATGCTGTTGTAGAGCGAGATGGCGCCGCACAGGGCTACCCGGCCGTGCACCGACAGCGAATCCAGCGCGGCCTCCAGATGCTCACCCCCGACATTGTCGAAGTACACGTCGATCCCTTGGGGGGCGGCCAGCCGCAGCAGGTCAGCGACCGGGCCTTCGTGATAGTCGAACGCCGCGTCGAAGCCGAGCTCCTCGGTCAGAAAACGCAGCTTCGCAGCCGATCCGGCGCTGCCGACCACCCGAGAGGCGCCACGCAACCGGGCGAACTGGCCCACCAGGCTGCCGACCGCGCCGGCCGCGCCGGAGACGAACACCGACTCCCCCGCCTTGAACCCGGCTACCTCGAACAGCCCGGCATAGGCCGTCAGGCCAGGCATCCCCAGCACGCCGAGGTGACTCGAGGACGACAGCCCGGCCACCAACTCCACCCGCTCGACCTGCCGGGCTGGCGCCAGCGCGTACTCGCGCCACCCGAGCCCGTGCGTGACCAGGCTGCCGACCGGCAGGCCGTCGGCCTGGGAGGCCACGACCTCGCCCACCGCGGCGCCGTCGGCCGGCTGGTTCAGCCGCCAGGGCGGCACGTAGGACGGCACGTCGTTCATCCGGCCGCGCATGTAGGGGTCCACCGACATCGCCACATTGCGCACCAGCACCTGGCCCGGGCCGGGATCGGCCACCTCCGTGCTCACCATCCGGAAGTCCGATTCCACCGGCTCGCCACGCGGCCGGGCGACCAACTGGATCTCGCGGGAGCGGGTAGCCACTGTCATTGCCTCCTGGAATACGCTAAAGCACCAGCATGCCGCACAACGGGCAGTCGGCGCGGCCGATCAGCGCGGTGAGATGGCGCTGAATCCGGTCGCCCGGGTGCGGGAGGGCCGGCAGGGGAAGGCCACAGGGCATCCCCCTGTCTGTCAGCGCTATCAGACAGCAGACAGCTCTGGCGCGGGACTGCGCCGCTTACCGGACCCCGGCTACTTCACGGCGATGAGGTCGACGACGAAGACGATCGGCGCGTCCGGAGGAATGCTGCCGTCCTGACTTCCGGTGCGGCCGTAACCCAACGCCGCAGGCAGGATCATGATGCGGCGACCGCCCACCTTCATCGGCTCGGCCCCCGGCGCGCCACCGATGCCCTGCGTGAAACCCGGCACGACCTGTTGCAGCGAGAAACTGGTGGGGCCGCCGTGGTCCCAGGAGGCGTCGAACTGCTTGCCGTCGGCATAGCGGACACCGACGTACTGGACGGTGACAACGGATTTCGGCGTGGCGGCGGTGCCCGTCCCGGTCACCACATCCTTGACCTGCAGGGCCGTGGGCTTGGTCGCCGACTTGGCGGCCACCCTGGGCTTGGCGGTCAGGTCGGCGGCGCGGTCAAGGACGACCCCGCTGAAGCTGACCTCGGCCGGCGCGGCCGACGAGGCCGGCGCGGTCGCCATCGCGGGCGCGTCTGCCGGCGGGTCGTCACTGGAGCAACCGGTCAACAGCACCGCCGCGCTCAGTGCCACCACAGCCGCCGTCCGCTTGCCGATCATCACAACGCTCCCGCTCCTGGTCGCTCAGCCATCACCTCAGAGTAGTCGGGCGGTCGCGCAGGACTGTCGGCGCGGGAGTCAGCCGGAGCGTCAATCAGGCTCCTGCGCGTCAGGACCCTTCGGCCCGGCCGAGGCATCCGGCTCGTCGAAGTCCACCTCGACCGTCTCGAACTCCTTGTGCTTCTCGGTCATGGGATAGGAGGAGTACGCGCGGCGGTCACCCTCGGTCAGCCGGACATTGTCGGTGAACGGCGCAAGCAGGCTGCGCGGCCACAGTCTCTTGGCCCGCACGACGCTGTACTCGGCGCACAGGACGATGACCAGCGCGCCGAGGTAGATCCAGGCGAGCAGGCCCAGCACCAGTCCGAACACTCCGTAGGTGGCGCTGGCGCCCTTGAGCTCGTGGCCGACGTAGTAGGTGCCGATCTGCTGCAGCACCTGCCAACCCACCGCTGCCGCCAGCGCGCCGCCGCGGACCTGATCAGCCCGGATGTGCTCGGCGGTCATCAGCCGGAACGCCACCACGAACAGCACGGCGTTCACCGCCACCGACAGCACGGTGCTCAGGATCCGAGCTCCGACCCCAAGGTCGCTGCCGTACTCGTCGGCGCTGGTGGTCAGCGCCGACAGCACAGTGGTGGTCAGAACGCCGCCGCCCAGCAGCAACAAGAGCAACAGGCTGATGCCACGCGCCTTGATCGGGTTCGGACGCGCGTTGCGCGGCACCGCCCACACCTTGTTCATCGCGTTCTGGCCCGCCTGGGCGACGCCGAGGCCGCCGTACAGGCTGCCGAGGATTCCGACGACCAGACCCAGCACTTTGCCCTGCAGCGGATCGATGTTGGTCTGCAGCTGCTCGCCGATCACCGGGAACTGGCTGAGTGCGGAATTGAGCACCTGCCGCTGAAGCTCCTCGTTGCCGTAAAGGGCATAACCGAGCACGGTGACCAGCAGCAGCAACAACGGGAAAAGTGAGACGAAGGCGTAGTAGGTGATCAACGCCGCCAACACGTTGCCCTGGTCGTCGATGAACTTATAGATGACCGCCAACGGCAGACCGGCCCACGGATGCCGCCGCTGATACCGGTCCAACGCCGCGGTGATCCTGGCGCCGCTCATCTTCGGCTCACCTTCCGGGCTCTGGACCGGCTCCCGAGGGCAGCAGTCCCGCCGCGGCCCCGGCGGCAGCCAACACCTCTCGCAGCATCGCCGGAGTCAACCGTCCGGTGAAGGTGTTCTGCTGGCTGACGTGGTAGCAACCGAACAGGCTCAGCTCCGGCCCGCCGTCGGCCGCCGGTAGCCGCACCATGACGCCGTGGCCGAACGCCGGCAGCGGACGGGGCAGCCGCCAGGACGACGCCGCCAGCACCGGAAGCAGGGCCTGCCAGCCGAAACCGCCCAGCACCACCACCGTGCGCAGCGTCGGCCGCAGCAGCTGGAGCTCGCGCAGCAGCCACGACCGGCAGGTGTCCCGCTCGGCTGGGGTGGGCCGGTTATCCGGCGGCGCGCAGTGAACCGGAGCGGTGATCCGCACGCCTGACAGGCGCATGCCGTCACCGGCTGACACCGAAGTCGGCTGCGAGGCCAGGCCCACCGCGTGCAGCGCGGCGTAGAGCACGTCACCGGAACGGTCACCGGTGAACATCCGGCCGGTCCGGTTGCCTCCGTGCGCGGCCGGGGCCAACCCGACGATCCCCATCGCGGCGTCCGCCGGCCCGAAGCCGGGCACCGGACGGCCCCAGTAGTCCCAGTCCCGGAAGGCGGCGCGCTTGACCTGCGCCACCTCCTCGCGCCAGGAGACCAGCCGCGGGCAGGCCCGGCAATCGGCGACCGCGGCATCGAGTTCGGCCAAGGACGCGACCTGCGTCGGGCCTCGGCTTGTCATCGATCGATCATAAGTGGGCTACCCGTGGGCCGGGCGAAGCGGTTGCGGCTTTCAGGAGGTGACGGGCACAAACCCCGGTGCACGTGGCATATTTCTTCCCCCAGGCAGCGACTCGCTGGGGGTCATCCCCCTTCGACCCGCAAGGCGTCGCCGGCACGAGGACCGGCGTGCGGGCGCGAAGTCGGGGCAGCGCCGGTTCACACCCGCGACACGGCAGGGAGGGCGAGGGTGACACTTATCGGTTCGACGGCGGCAAGGACGGGGTGTGGTGGCGACCAAGCCGCCTTGACTGCGCAGGGCCGGACGCGAAGACTCCTGGTGTCGCGTAGCTGGGACCGGGGCGCGGCGCACAGCGTGAAGCGCGCCTGTAAAGCTCGGCGCATCAGGCGTCGGCCGTGCGGCGGTCGGCCAGGAGTCCCAAAATGAAGGTATTCAGATTCCCCGCCTTGCTCCGGTCCTGCGGCGCCTCTTCGGCCAAGGCGCTCCGGCGCCGGCTGTCTGAGCGGGTTGAGGCGTCTGGATGGGTTGACGAGGAAACGCTGTCAGACCCCTCTCAATGGCAGAGCGTCACAATTCTGGCAACGCCGGAAGCCATTGCCCCGCAGGGCCGGTTGCCCGAGCCGCTGGCCAAGCTGGCTGGGCTGATCGAGACCAGGTTTGCCCCGGCGCCGGGCGACCGCGGCACCCGACTCTCAGCGCGTACCAGACCGGGCCCCAAACCCGACTCGACGATGTGGAAGGGCGAAGACCCGCACCGCCAGATCCGCAACGCGCTGCTGCACGCCAAGCAACTCGTCGAGGTCGGTGAGGTGCTGGCCATCGAACCGCAGCCGGCCGGCAAACGGAGACAGCCGGCTG
The DNA here is from genome assembly GCA_036399055.1 of Jatrophihabitans sp. Lineage (NCBI taxonomy): Bacteria > Bacillati > Actinomycetota > Actinomycetes > Jatrophihabitantales > Jatrophihabitantaceae > Jatrophihabitans > Jatrophihabitans sp. Next base: position 34,955 of record DASWNX010000039.1, on the reverse strand, counting down.
CGGGCCTGCTGGTGGATCTGATGACCGGTGACACCGATCAGGAAGGCGTGCTGTGAAGGCGTTGTGCTGGTCGGGCGTCGATGAGTTGTCGGTCGAGACGGTTCCCGATCCGCGGCTGCTCAACGCTCACGACGCCATCGTCAAGGTGCGGTTGAGCTCGGTCTGCGGTTCGGACCTGCATGTGCTGGGCGGCTACCTGCCCACGATGCGCCCCGGCGACGTGCTAGGTCACGAGTTCATGGGCGAGGTGGTCGAGGTCGGCTCAGCCGTGACCCGCCGCCATGTCGGGGACCGGGTGGTGGTCTGCTCGTTCATCAGCTGCGGGCACTGCTGGTACTGCCGTCATCAGCTTTTCTCCCTGTGTGACAACGGAAATCCGAATCCAGCGGTTTCTGAGAGCTTGTGGGGCCACGCCACCGGCGGCTGCTACGGCTACTCGCACGCTCTCGGCGGCTTCGCCGGCAGCCACGCCGACTACATCCGGGTCCCCTACGCCGATCAGGGGATGTTCCTGATTCCGGACGAGGTCGATGACCTGACCGCGCTGTTCGCATCCGACGCCGCGCCCACCGGCTGGATGGGCGCTGACCTCGGCGGCGTCCAACCCGGCGATGTGGTGGCGGTCTGGGGCGCCGGGGCGGTGGGACAACTCGCCGCCCAGGCCGCGACCTCGCTCGGCGCGGCCGAGGTCATCGTCATCGACGGCGTCCCCGAGCGGCTGGGCCAGGCGGGCGCCCAGCCCGGCACGCAGCTCATCGACTACCGCACCAGTGACGTCTCTGCCGAGCTGCGTGAGCGAACCGGCGGCCGCGGCCCCGACGTCTGCATCGAGGCGGTCGGAATGGTCTCGGGCAGCCCGTCACCGCTGTACGGCTATGACCAGTTCAAACAGCAACGGCGGCTGGGCACCGACCGGCCGCTCGCGCTGCGCGAGGCGATCTTCACATGCCGAAAAGGGGGCAGCGTCTTCGTGCTGGGCGTGTTCGGCGGCGTGGTCGACAAGTTCCCGTTGGGCGCGATCATGAACAAGGGCCTGACCCTGCGCAGCGCGCAGCAGCACGGTCACCGCTACATCCCGATGCTGTTGCAGCGGATGGCACGCGGTGAGTTGCAGACCCGGCACCTGGCCACCCACGTGATGCCGCTGGCCAAGGCCGCGCACGGCTACGACCTGTTCAAGAACCACAAGGACGGCTGTGTCCGGGCGGTGTTCGAACCCGGTCAGTGAGCCGGTCTCATCCGGTGCGTCGACGGCCGGACAGCCGCAGGCCCAGACCCGCCAGCAGCAACAGCAGCGCCAGCGCGACCGGCTGGCCCAGCTCGCGCCCGGTGCGGGGCAGCGATCCCGCGCCCGAGCCAGACGGCCCGGCGCCGGACGGTCCCGAACCAGACGGCCCCGAGCCAGACGGTCCCGAACCAGACGGCCCGGAGCCAGCCGATCCCGAACCAGACGATCCCGAGCCGGACAGGCTCACCGTCAGGATGGCCGCGTCGCTCGCGACGACGGTGCTCGAGCTCTGGCCCCCACCACCGGTGACGGTGGCGACGTTGCGGATCACTGTTGCCGGCGCTGCCGAAACCAGCGTCACCAAGGTGATCGGCGACGCGGGCCCGATCGGCAGAGAAGCCTGGTGCGCGCAGCGCAGCACCGTCCCGGCCCGGGTGCAGAGCCAGCCGTCGCCCGTGGCCGAGGCGTAGCTCAGGCCGGTCGGCAGCGGATCGGTGACGATCACCGGCGCCACCGTGGCGTTCTGGCCCTGGTTGGTCACCGTCAGCCGGTAGCTGGCCACGCCGTTGACGTAGGAGATCAGCGACTTGCCCAACCTGAGCGCCACCGACGGCTGCACCGGCGCGGTGTCCGAACCGGTCGCCGGCGACGAGCCCGGACCGGTGACGGTGGCGGCGCTGGTCACCTCCGGGTAGGCGCGGGCCGTCACCGCGACGGTCACCGTGATGCTGGTGGTCCCGGCCACCGGCAGCGCCCCGTCGTGATCGCAGGTCAACTGCTGGCCGCTGACCACACAGCTCCAGCCCGCTCCGGCGGCCGAGCGGTAGCTGAGGCCGTCCGGCAAGGTGTCAGACACTCGGATCGGTCCAGGGCTGGCGGTCGGGCCGGAGTTGGTGACGGTGATCAGATAGCTCGCTGACCGCCCCACCGCCAGATCACCCTGGTGCTTGAGGGTGATCCCGAGTTGGGCTGCCGGGTCCACCGCGAGCTGGTCGGTGGCGTCGGCGCTGCCGGTGAGCGCCGGATCGCCCGAGCTCACCGTGGCAGGGTTGGCCACGCTGGGATAAGCCGCCGCGCCGACCAGCACGCGCAGGGTCAGGGCGGCGCTGTCCGCGCCGGCAGCCACCGGATCGCTGAGCGCGCAGCTGACCAGCTGGTCGGCGTCGGCGGCGCAGGTCCAGCCGCTGCCGGCGCCCGAGACGAAGCTCAGGCCGGCCGGCAACGGGTTGCTGATCGTGAGTTGACCGGCAGTCGAGGGCCCGGCGTTGCGCACTCGCAGGGTGAAGTCCATGGGCTCACCGACCCGCCCGTTGCCGGTGTGCAGCATCGCCAAGCTGAGGTCAGCCAGCTTTCCGACCACCACCGTGGCCGAGCCGCTGGCGGGCGTGCCCGGGGTGGGCGAGCTGGCGAGCGCCTGGTTGGTCTCGGCGCCTGCTGGGCTCAGCGGATCGAGCTGCACCTGCAGCTGCAGCACCGGCGCTGTCTCACCGACGGCCAGCGACTGGTCCAAAGCGCAGGTCACCGTCTGGCGCGCCGTCGCTGACGGCGGCGCCGGAGCCGCGTCGGCTGAGCAGTCCCAGCCACCGCTGGCCGACAGATAACTCTGGTAGCTGGGCAGCGTGTCGGTGACGGTGATGGGCCCGGCTGCGTCACTGGGACCGGTGTTGCTCACCGTCAGCTGCCAGCCCAGGCTCTCACCGGCGTCGGCCTGCGGGCGGGTCGGCGCGACCACCAGCGCCAGCTCGGCCTGGGCTCGCACCGCGACCGGCACCGGTGACGGGTTCGTCCGGCTGCCTGCCGTGCTGGATTCGATGCCGGCATTGTTGACCAGGGTCGCGGCCCCGGCCGGCAGGGTCACCGGCGTCGACGCCGAGACCTGCGTGTTCAGCACCAGGTCCGGCGCCGTGGCGCCGGCGGCCAGCCGATCACGCGCGCATACCACCGACTGCCCGGCCACCGAGCAGGCCCAGCCGCTGCCGGTGTAGGACCGGAAGCTCAGCTGGGCCGGCAGCGTGTCGGTGACGGTGACGGTGACGGCATCGCTGGGACCGGCGTTGCTGGCCGAGAGCACGAAGCTGGCGGTGGCGCCGGCCAGCACCGGCGTTGGCGTGCTCAGGGTCTTGGTCAGGCTCAGCGCCGCGCTGGTGAGCACTCCGACCTGGTCGGTGTCGGCGTTGTCGGCCAGGTCGGAGTCGGCGGCGCCGCTGCTCACCGTCGCGGTGTTGGCGATGGTGGCCGGTCCGGTGTCGGGGCTCAGGCGCACCACGACGTCGAGCCTGCCGGCCCCGGCGCCGGCAGCCAGGCCGGCTGCCAGGACGCAGCTGAGCACCCTGGCGCCGCTGGCGTAGTCACAGCTCCAGCCGGCGCCGGTGGCGGAGTCAAAGCTCATGCCGGCCGGCAGCGAGTCGAGCACCGTGACCGGGCCGGTGATGTCGGAGGGCCCGGCGTTGTGGACTGCCAGCTCGAAGGTCAGCAGGTTGCCGGCGATCGCGCTGCCGGTGTGCGAGGCCGCGATCGAGAGGTCGGCGACCTGGGACACCGAGGAGTCATCGACATCGCTGTTGTTTGCAGGCACCGGGTCAGGGGTGCTGGCCGACACCGTCGCGGTGTTGGAGGCCGGGCCCACGAAGCCGGCCGCCAGGTTGACCGACAGGGTGAACGATGAGCCGGCGCCGGCCACGAGCGATGCCGAGTAACCGCAACTGACCTGCTGCCCGGCCGCCGAGCAGGTCCAGTTCGGGTCAGTGGAGTCGAAGGAGTGATAGCTCAGCCCGGCCGGCAAGGTGTCGCTGACTGCGACCCCGCTCGCGTCGGACTCACCGGCGTTGCGCACCTGGATCTGGTAGTCGGCCCGGCCGCCGGCGACGAACGGGTCGGTCAGGTGCAGCTTCTGAATCACCAGGTCGGCGCGCAGCGACGGCGTGTCGGTCTGGACGTCGAAGTTGTTGGCGGGAGTGGGGTCGGCGGTGGGCGCTGCCACGCTGGCTGTGGCGGTGACCGGCCCGGTCTGGGAGGAGGCGATGGCCACCGTCACCGACACGGCGGCCGGCGCCGCGCCGACGCTGAGCGGGCCGGGCATCGTGCAGTGCAGGACGGCGCCAGTGGTTCCAGCCGCGATCGGGTCGCAGCTCCAGCCGGCGCCGGAGGCCGACACGAAGCTGCTGCCCGCCGGCAGCGAGGCGTCGACGCTGATCGGGCCGACCGCGTTGGAAGGACCGGAGTTGGTGACGGCCACCTGGTAGCTGGCTGGCGCTCCGGCGATCAGCTGGGGCGAGGCGAGGCCGACGGTGACCGCCAGGTCCGCGCGGGCGCGCACGGTCGCGACGGCGTTGGCGCTGTTGTTGGCGGTGGCGGGGTCCTGGGTTCGCGCGCTGACGGTCGCGACGCTGGACAGCGTGCTGCCCTCAGGCGCCGAGGGATCCACCGAGTAGCCGATCGTGATGGCCGGGAAGGACGCGCCGCTGGCCAGGGTGTCGCCGGCCGCGGTGCGCTGGCAGCTGATCGGCGAGGCGGTGCTGCAGGACCAGCCGGCGCCCGAGGCGCTGATCGAGCTCACCGCGCTGGGCGAGGGGTTGCTGAACTGGTCGACGACGGTGAACGGACCGGTGGCCGGGTTCGGCCCGTTATTGCGCACCGTGAGCACCCAGCTGCCGCTGCCGCCGGCGACCGGCGCCGCTCCGACCGCCTTGGTCAGGCTCAGGTCGGCGGAGGCGATGCGCGCCGCGGCGCTGCCCGGGCCGGCGGTGTAGCCGCCGGCGCCGTTGGCGCTGGCGCCGGTGGCGTCCTGCGCGCTGGAGGAGGCCGAGTTGGTGTGGTTGACGGTCAGGCCCACGCCGGGTGACCCGCTCACGCCAGGCTGGGGTGTCGCGGTGAACGCGATGGTCAGCGCCGCTGTCGGGTTGAGGGCGCCCAAGCCGGTCCAGCTCAGTGTCTGAACCGCGCCGGCGCTGACCACCGCCGGCTCGACCGCGGTGGCGGGACCGCCTGCGACCGACACCCGCGCGCTGCCGGCGTCATAGCTCCAGTTCGGCGGCAACGTGTCGGTGCTGGCGACCTGGTAGGCCACTCCTGAGCCGGTGTTGCGCACCGTCACCAGCCAGCTGAACGACTCGCCGATGTAGGCGGTGCTGGTGGCCGGCGTCGACTTGGTGGTCGTCACCCTGGGGAAGTACGCGGTGATCGTGGCGGTCGCGCTCGGCCCGGTGTAGTGCCGGCCGCCGACCGGCAACGAGTCATAGCCGGTGATCCGCGCGGTGTTGACCAGCGCCGCGGCCGTCACCGAGCCCGACGGAGCCAGGGTGGCGGTGTAGCTGAGTCCCGGCAGCGAGGCGCCCTTGGCGAGCGGGCCCGGCAGGGTCCAGGACAGCACCCCACCGCCAGTGGTGGGGTGCGCGCCGCTGACGCTGCCGCCGCCGGAGACGCTGGCCGGGTCGACGACGACACCGGCCGGCACCGTGTCGGTGACCGTGATGTTGTGGGCGGCGCTCGTGGCAGCGGTGTTGCGGTTGCTGACCGTGACGGTGTAGCCGAAGCTCTGGCCGGGTTCGGGATGCAGCCTGCTTACTGCCTTGGCCACCGACAGTCCCGGCTCGAGCACCGTGACAGCCGCGGCCGCGCTCGGGCTCGACTGCTCGTAGGCCGCGCCTGCCCCGGCCGGAGGCGTCCGGGCGGCGTTGTCCCAGCCGACGCGCGCGGAGTTGGGCAGCACCGAGCCGGCGCTGACGCCGGCGATGTCGGCGACGCGCGCCGAGTACTGGACGCTGACCGTCCTGGTCTGGCTGGCGGTGGGCACGTCGCCGAGCAGCCAGCCGATCAGGGTGGCGGCGCCCGCTCCGGCGGCCGAGGACAGCCGGACGGCGGTGTCAGGAGTGCACGGCGAGCTGTCTGCGTAGGCGCAGCTGATCGCAGCCTGCGTCACCGAACTGGGGTCGATGCCGGCCGGCAGCTGGTCGATCAGCGACAGGTTGTAGAAGTTCACTCCAGCCGGCAGCACCGCCGAGGTGGTGTAGTTCACGACGCCGCCGACCGTGGCCGAGGCCGGCGCGACCGACGTCAGCGCGGTGGCGCCGACGACCAGGACCGTGCTGGTGGCGCCGGCGCTGTACTGCCGGCCGGCCGGGTTGCCCTGCTGGGCAGGCGAGGTGCGGACGCCGGTCAGGCTGTTGCCGGTGAGCGCGGCGAGGTTGGGATAACTGGCCTTGCCCGACGCCGACGGGTCGACGGTGACGTTGTAGGCCAGGCTGCGCGACGAGCCGCCGGCCAGGTCGCCGACGTTCCAGCTGAGCAGGGTCGTGCCCGGGGGGCAGCCGTTGCTGCCGTCCCCCGCGGTGGCCGCGGCGGCGCTCACCCCGGCAGGCGGCGTGGCGTAGCCGGTGAAGGTCAGGCCCGGCGGGAGGCAGTCGGCCACCCAGCTGTCGTGCAGCGCCGGCCGGCCGGCGGCGTTGGCCGCCTTCACCAGATAGGAGACGCTCTGGCCGCCGGCCACGCCGGCGCCGGCGTCATTGGTCTTGGTCAGCGAGGGCAGGGGCTCCACGTCGGTGACGCTGGAGGCCGCCGTCCGGGCCGGCAGCAGGGCGCCACCGGTGACCGCGGTGGCGCTGCTGAACGCGGCGGTGCTGGTACGGCTCACCCCATGCTGGTTCGCCGCCACCGAAGCCAGGCGGGCGGTGATCGTCAGGGCGAACAGGTGGTCGGCGCCGGTGCTGTTGTCATAGCTGGCCGGCCAACGGATGCTCGGCGCGGCGGGGTCGAAGGTGAAGCCGGCGGGCAGCGGCTGGTCGGCCGGCGACCCGGCGTCTGCGGTGTACGTCGCGACGGCGCTGACCAGTGACAGCCCGGCAGGCAACGGGCTGCTGAGAAAGGCGTTGTAGACGCTCGAGCCGGCAGGAACCCGAGCGGTGACCGTCCAGCTCAGCTGCTCGCCGATGGTGGCCTGAGTGCTGCCGGCAGGGCTCGGCTCGGCGCCGATGTTGCCGGTCTCGGCGACGGCGGAGCTGACACCGGAGCTGACGGTGACATTGCGGAGGTAGACGTCACTGGTGTCCCTGGCGGCCGGGGCGTCGTACTGGCCGGGCAGGACGGTGCTCTCGATGTTGGCGCTCGGGTAGAAGGTGGCGCTGCCGGTCCCGGCTCCGGGCAGGTCGGTGCCCGCGGAGTACGAGCGCACCGCGGCGGTGTTGTCGAAGACCGTCGAGACGCTCACCCCGGCTGGAATGGTCACGGTGTACCGGTAGCTCTTGCGGGCGCCGGCGGGCAGCGCGGCGCCGCTCCACACCAGGGCGCTCAGGCTGGAGTCGCCGGTGAAGGCCGGGTGCCCTGGCGCCGCCGGATCGGTGCAGACGCCGGCGTCGCTGACGGCGCTCAGCTGGGCGCACCGCAGGCCTGCGGGCAGCACGTCCCACAGTCGCAGGTCATCGACGGCGACAGCGTTGCTGGTGGCGGCGCTGCCGGTGTTGTCGACCTCGATCTCGAACACCACCGAATCGCCCTGGCGGACCAGCACGTGGTCAGCGTTGGGGCCCGGCGCCGGCACGGCGCCGTTGAGGCTGGCCACCCCCTTGGCTATCGCGACCGGCGGCGCGGCCGCTATCTGAAAGTCGGCGCCGGCCCGCAGCGAGCTGGCCTTTCCCGCGCTGTCGGTGCTGCGCAGCTTGGCGATGTTGCCCAGCTTGTCCGGCGCGGGGCCAGGCGCCGGAGCCGTCACCAGGACGCTGAAGCGGACCACGAACACCTTGCCCGCGGCCACCGTGGTGGACCCGTCGGCCTGGGTCGTCCCCAGCCGCCAGCTGAGCGCTCCGCTGGCGGCCGCGGCCGCGTCGAAGCTGATCTGCGCCGGGTCGACGGTGTTGGCGGCCGGGTAACTGACACTGCCGTCCTCGTAGGCGGTGTCGACTGGCAGGAAGTCAGTCAGCACCGCGTTGCGGGTCTGGTTGACCGCTGACAACCCGACCCGCAGCTGGAAGCAGATCCGATCGCCCTTGGCGAACACCGGGTTGCCCGCGCCGTAGCTGAGACCGGGGGCCGAGCAGTCCATCGGGGTGGTGCGCGCGGCGACCGAGGCGCTCAGGGTGCTGGTGGAGCTGGTCTGGGTCGCCGAGCTGGCATCGCGGACCGGCTGGTCCGCGGTCACGCCGGTGCCCGGCGCCGGTGTCGAGGTTCCCTGCCCGGTCGCGGTGTTGGTGAAGCTGTCGCCGGCCGCCGGCGGCAACCCGGCCAGGGGGCCGCCGGTGTAGCTGGCCCGGTTGCGGGCGGCGTAGGTGATGCTCAGTGAGCCGTTGCGGGGCACCGCGACCGGCTGGAAGACGACGGTGAAGCTGCCGTCGGGGTTCTGGCTGACCGACTGGTAAGGCAGTGACGGCGCGAAGCCGGCGCCCGGCGCGCAGTCGGCCGGGGCCCCGGCGGCGTGGTTGCCGTTCTCGTCCAGCGGGCAGGTCCCGTTGGGCAGCACATCGGTGATCACGATGGCCGAGGCGTCGGTGTACTCCCCCGAGTCCAGGCGCAGGGTGTAACCGGCGAGGCCGCCGGCCACGAACTCCGACGGGGTGACCGACTTCTGGATCCGCAGATCGTGCACGCTCACCTGATGGCTGGTGTCCGACACACTGGCCGCGCCGCCGATGGCGGCGCCGGTGTAACTGCCCTCGGCGTGGGCGTAATTGACCAGCGGGGCTGCGTCGTTGAGCTGACGGGTGCTCGCGCCGGTGTTGTTGTCGAGGTTGGCGGCCTGGCCGAGCGAGGCGGGGCTCGGGCCGGAGGCGAACAGCGCGTTCTGCCTCAGCGCGACGGCGGCGGCATAGCGGATGGTGCTGACCTGGCCGGCGGCGAGCGTGCCCAGCGTCCAGGTCAGCTTGGTGTAGACGCCGGGTGGGTAGCTGACGGTTCCGTTCGCGGGCGGGTTGAGCACGGTGTCCACCGAGGTGGGCGCCAGGCAGTCAGTGCCTACCGCGGGAGTCGTGCTGAGCCGCGCGGCCCCGGGGTACTCCACGGTCGCGCCGGCGGTGTTGTCCAGCTGGCCGCAGCCGAGGAACTCCTGCGCGGCCGGCAGGTAGTCCAGCACGGTGACGCCGGTGGTGGCGGCCTGGCTGCTGTTGCCCAGCCGCAGGGTGTAGACCGTGGAATGCTGGTGCGCGCCGCGTAGCAGCTTGGCGGCCGGGCTGGACTCGGTCTTGCTCAGCTGCAAGGCGGTGATCACGGTCGAGCCCTGATTGCTGGCCGCCGGTTGGATCCGGGAGTCGGCGATCGGCAGGCCGGCCGCCGTGAAGTGCGCGACGTAGCGCGGCTCGGTGCTGGCATAGGCGGTGATGACGTTGTTCGCCGTGCTGCCGACCGGCAGGCTCGCGGTGGCCGAGAAGCTGAGGCTGGCCGAGGATCCTATGGCCAGGTCGAAGACGTCGCTCCAGATGAGGGTCTGCCGGCCGTTGCCGGGGTCGGTCAGGACGGTCGGCTCGCCCAGGTCGGCGGGCGTGGTCGAGCCGGGTTGGTAGGTCAGGCCCGGCGGCAGCAGATCGCGAAACGAGGTGTTGTACTCCGGTTGCGCACCGGCGGCCGAGGGGTTCGCGGCGGTCAGGGTGAAGCTCACCGGCTTGCCGGCGAGCACGGTGGCCGGCGCCTGCAAGCTCGCCGTGATCGCGGGCGAGGCAGCCGAGGCTCGCGGCGCCTGCAGCATGCTAGTGCTCAGGCTCGCCACGACGCAGGCCGTGACCAGCGCGGTCGCCCGGCGCGCCGGAGACCTCCACTTCATCACGCACCGTTTCCATGACATACGCGCAGCGTAACCGATGTGAGATTCAGATGAGGTGCGAACGGTTCCCTGGCTGCCTCGCCACCCGCCCGCTTCGCCGCTTTCAGCCGCGGGTGCCGCGGCCCGGGACTCCCGGACTTCCAACCGGCCGACTGCCGCCTTCCGGGCACGGACAGAGAAACACTCGCCAAGGCGCTGCAGGACGCTCGATCAGACAAACCGGCACGGAGCGACAACCGGCACGGAGCGACAACCGGCACGCAGCGACAACCGGCACGCAGCGACGCAGCGGCGAGAGGACGATCACGTGATCCAGCACCCGGACCCGACCGAGGCATTGACAGCCGAATGTGACGAGCTGGACGAGCTGCTGGCCGGCTTGGCCGACGAGCAGTGGAAGCTGCCCACCCCGGCGCCTGGCTGGACCGTGGCACATCAGGTCGCGCACCTGGCCGCGACGTTCCGGATGGCCGGGCTGTCCGCCTCCGATCCGGATGCCTTCATCGCGCTGATGCGAGGACTCGACCCGGACTTCACCGTCAGCGTGGCCAACGCGTTGAGCCAGTACCTGCCCCACCCGCCCGAGGTGCTCTTCAGCCGCTGGCGGGCCGAGCGGGCCGCCGCGATGCAGGCGCTGGCCTCGGTGCCCGCGGACCAGCTGGTGCCGTGGCTGGTCAGACCACTGCCGCGCGGCATCCTGATGATGGCCGGGATGACGGAGGCTTTCGCGCACGGCCAGGACATCGCCGACACGCTCGGCGTCCAGCGTCGCCGCACTGACCGCATCAGATTCCTCGTCGCGTTCGCGGTGCGCACCTGGGACTTCGGTTACCTGGCTCGCGATGAGCCCGTCCCGGACGTGCGATTCCGTTTCGAGCTGACCGCGCCCTCCGGCGCCCAGTGGCAGTTCGGTCCCGAGGACGCCGACCAGCGGATCAGCGGCCCGGCGGAGGACTTCTGCCTGCTGGTCACCCGCCGCCGGCACCCCGAGGACCTCGCGATCACCGCCGTCGGCCCGGACGCCCAGCACTGGCTCCAGATCGCTCAGGCCTACCGAGGACCGGCCGGCCAGGGTCGCCGGCCCGGGCAGTTTCACCACCACCTGAGCACGCTGGCCGCCCGTCGCTGAGGCGGCTCCGGGCCAGAACCAGCTACCGGCGCAACAGGAGAGGCTTGCGATGGAACCGACTACCTCCGACGAGGAGCAGATCAAGGTGATGACCCTCGAGGCCTTCGCCGACACGATCGTTCCCGGGAACAAGCGCTGGCCTGGTGACCGGGCGGTGGCAGGGGTGTCCCATGACGGCGGGGCGGTGGCGGCGGGCGCCGTCGAACTGCTCGAATCCCCGGCGGGTGGGTTGTCCCTGTACCTGCCCATCCTGGCCGCGATGCTCAACGGCCACGCCCGCGAGTACGCGGGCGAGCAGGGAATCGAGCTCGATGACAGCGTCCCGGCCTTCGTCAGCCTCGACTACGACCACCGGGCCGCCCTGGTGCTGCGGCTGACCGCCGGGGATCACCCGGAGCGCCAGGGCTGGGTGAACCTGGCGATGTTCTCCACCATGTCCTTCGACAGCGGCGCGCACCTGCACACCGTCGACGCGCTGGCCGGCGGACACCCCGGCCTGCTGACCCTCGGCTTCAGGCCGCCGGACGCCGACGGCCTGTGGCGGTTCCCCGACTACACCTACGGCCGTCAGCTCGCCGAGATCCATCCGGCCACCACCGCTTCTGGGAGTCCCGCATGAGCAGCACCGAAAGCACCGACGTCCTCGTCATCGGCAGCGGCTTCGGCGGCGCGATCGCGGCCTACCACCTGGCTGCCGGCGGCGCCCGGGTGGTGGTGCTCGAACGCGGCCCATGGCTGGAGGCCGAGGACTTCGAGCATGACTTCGCACTCGGCTCGTCCACCACCCGGATGCTCGACTTCACCGTGGGCGAAGGCATGAGCGTGCTCAGCGGCAACTGCGTGGGCGGCGGCAGCGTCGTGTACTTCGCCACCATGCCGCGCGCGCCGCGCTTCATCTTCGACCGGCAGGGCAGCGTCGGCCGTCGGATGTGGCCGGCCGCCGTCAGTCGGGACAGCCTGGAGCCCTGGTATGACCGGGTGGCCGAGTCGCTGCCGGTCACCAAGCAGACGTGGGAGACCGTGCCCTACGCCGGCGGGCTGTGGGCAGCGGCGTGCGCCAACGCCGGTCACACCTGCAATCCGGCTCCGGCCGCGGTCGACGTCTCGCGGTGCGTCAACTGCAACTGGATGATGTCGGGCTGCAAGTTCGACGCCAAGCGCTCACTGCTGCTCAACTACCTTCCCGCCGCGCTCGCGCACGGCGCCGAGATCCGGCCGCTGCACGAGGTCCAGCAGATCACCCGCGATTCCGACGGCGGCTACCGGGTGCACTACAACACCCTGGACGAGGTCGACTACCGCGAGCAGACCGGCAACGGCGTCATCGACGCCAAGCTCATCGTGCTGGCGGCCGGCTCGGTGGCGACACCGGTCATCCTGCGGCGCTCGGAGCCCAGCCTGGGCACGATGCCGGAGGCGGTCGGCAAGTACTTCTCCGGCAACGGCGAGCGCCTCAACACCGCCGTGCTGAACGAGGACCGGGTTCGTGACGTGCTGGGCCTGAACCGCGGTGGCGGCAAGGCCTTCGAGGCAGGGCAGATCGGCAAGGGCCCGGTCGCCGCGTGCTGGGACTGGCAGGACGGCTCGCTGCCGGAGTACGACCGGTTCTCCCTGGAGCAGCTGTACTTCCCACCGGGGCTGGGCACCACCCTGGCCCAGGTGGCCGACGCCACCGGACCGACCTGGTTCGGCAAGGAGAAGAAGGAGATGCTGCGGCGCTGGCAGTCCTGGCTGACCGTCTTCATCATGTCCGAGGACGACAACGAAGGCGTCTTCGGACCGCCGCCGCCTACCGGTAGCTCGATGCGGGTGTCCCAGCAGATGTTCGGTCTGGGCCCGCTGAGGTACCAGCCGACCAAGAACACCCTCAACGGCTGGGCCAAGGGAGACGCCGCGGTCAGGAGCATCCTGGAGAAGGACGGCCTGGCCAAGGTGATGCCCTGGACCAATGACGTGGTGGGCGCGGTCACCGTGCACCCGCTGGCGTCCTGCCGGATCGGCGACGACCCGAAGACCTCGGCGCTGGACGCTGACCACGAGCTGCGCGGTCATCCGGGCATCTTCGTCACCGACGGCTCGGCGGTGCCCGGCGCGCTGACCGTCAATCCGGCGATGACCATCGCCGCCCTGGCCGAGCGGGCCATGCCGGCGATCATCCGGGCGGCCCAGCGACGCGGTGTCGACGTCCGCTATGGCGCCCCGTCTCCGGACGGCGCCGTCAGCGCCCGCAACCAGGCCGACAAGGCAGCCGCTCGGCTGCTCGCCGGCTGACGTCGGCCCATGTGCACCCACTAGGAGCGTCGATGGCCAAGTCACTTCTGCAGAAGGCGCTTCGCCGATCGCTGGATCGCATCAAGCACGTCACCCCGGCCCGAACAGGCGGCGCTGACGACATGGTGACCAGGGTCTACCGGCAGGCCGAGCGGGACTTCGGCATGCTGGCGCCGCCGGTGGCGCTGCACTCGCCGGCGCCCGGGCCGCTGGCCGCCAGCTGGATGATGCTGCGGGAGCCGCTGCTGGCTGACGGCCAGGTCTCGCGGGGCGCCAAGGAAGCCGTCGCAGCGGCCGTGTCGCTGGGCAACGCGTGCCCGTACTGCGTCACGGTGCACTCGGCGACGCTGTCCGGGCTGCTGGGCGGCCCGACCGCGGCCGCGGTCACCTCCGGCGACATGGACTCGATCGCAGATCCTGACGTGCGGGCGCTGGCCCAGTGGGCGCGCCGGTCGGGGATGCGCCCAGACGGCCGACCCCAGGACGCGCCCTTCTCTCTGGAGCAGGCGCCCGAGATCGCCGGCGTCGCCGTCTCCTTTCACTACGTCAACCGGATGGTCGACATCTTCCTCGACGACTCGCCACTGCCGCCGGCCCTTCCCACGCTGGCCCGCGGCGGCGTTCTGCGGGTGCTCGGACGGTTCATCAGCGCCACCGCCGGTCATCCTCATCAGCCGGGCGCCTCACTGGAGCTACTGCCCGCGGCGCCGCTGCCGCCGGAGCTGTGGTGGGCGGCCGGCAGCCCGCACATCGCCGAGGCGTTCGCCCGCGCGAGCGCAGCCATCGAGGCGGCCGGTCACACGCACGTCCCGACACCCGTGCGGACTGCGCTGCGGTCACGGTTGGCCGGCTGGGACGGCCGGCAGCTCGGCCTGAGCCGGTCCTGGGTTGAGGAAGAGGTGCTGGCGCTGCCGGCCGGCCAGCAGGCCAGCGGCCGGCTCGTGCTGCTCACCGCGCTGGCGCCCTTCCAGGTCGACCAGTCGGTCATCGACGCCTTCGGCCGCGAGCAGCCCGGTGACCAAGCGCTGATCGCCACCACCTCGTGGGCCAGCATGGCAGCCGCCCGCCAGATCGCCAGCTGGTTGCAGATCAGCTGCTGAGCGCGCCTGGCGCAGTCCTCGATCGCCGGCTGCGTCGCCGGCTGATGACAGGCGCCTGGCGCCCGCTGGGCAGTTCGACCCGGAGCTCGTCGGATTCGTTATCGCCTTGAAAACATGTTGAAAGACCATCGGCGTTAGCCGGGCAAGGTGGGAGAGGCCAGCGAACCGGCCGGGTCGCATTCTTGATCGACGAAGGTGGCCAATTCACAACGGTAGGCGATGGCAGGCAGGCAAAGCGGCGCCTGAGGCCTTGTCCTGTTGCTCACAGCAGGACGGTGGCCCAGGCGTCGCCTCGCGTCGCGCTTGCACTTCGCACCGATCCCCCCGACAGCAACGTCAATGCAGTCGATCTTGTTACTCCGCGAAGGGTTAATCATGGCAGTGTCCCGTGAACGTGTCCGCAAGCTGGTTCCCGGCCTGGTGGCCGCCGTGGTCCTGGTCTCCCTGTACGTGGTCGCTCAAAGCCGGGTGGCGACCTACGGCGCGGAGACAGTGGCGAGCAAGTACAAGTTCAAAGAGCTGCCCATCGCCATGCCTGCCGGCTACAACGACCAGAAGATGGAGACCATCCGCCCGGTCAACCGCGCATACGCCAAGATCGCGGCCTGGATCTCCTCGGTCGGCGCCAGCATCGCGATCAATGACCTGGTGGGCAACGGGCGCTCGGACGGCATGTGCATCGTGGACACCCGGACCAACGACGTGATCGTCACCTACACGCCGACCGCGGTGGCGGCGGACCGGTTCTCGCCGTTCGTGCTCGACCCCAGCCCGTTGCCGATGGACGCCGCGATGGCGCCGACAGGCTGCAACCCTGGCGACTTCAACGGCGACAGCCGGATGGATTTGCTGGTCACCTACTGGGGCCGGACCCCCATCCTGTTCCTGGCCAAGAGCAGCGCCACCACCCTGTCCATGGCCTCCTACCGGCCCCAGGAGCTCATTCCCTCGCAGTCTTTGGACGGCAGGTACCACGGCCCGCGGTGGAACACCGACGCCGACTATGTCGGCGACCTCGACGGCGACGGCCACCCCGACATCATCATCGGCAACTACTTCCCCGAGTCCGACGTGCTCAATCCCCACGGCCAGAACAACGTCGAGATGAACAACTCGCTGTCCACCGCCAAGAACGGCGGCGGTGACCGGGTGCTGCGCTGGCACAGCGCCACCTCCGGCGACAAGCCGACCGTGCACTACATCGAGCAGCAGGCCGCCATCCCCTACCAGGTCTCCACCGGGTGGACGCTGGCCATCACCGGCGCCGACCTGACCGGCAGCGGGCTGCCTGACATCTACATCGCCAACGACTTCGGCCACGACCACCTGCTGTACAACATCTCGACCCCGGGCGACATCAGGTTCAAGGAGGCCAGCGGGCAGCGCGCGCCGACGACTGCCAAGTCCTTCGTGCTCGGCAAGGACTCGTTCAAGGGAATGGGCGCGGACTTCGGTGATCTCAACCGCACCGGCAAGTTCGACCTCGCGGTCAGCAACATCACCGCCAAGTGGGGCCTGCAGGAGAGCAACTTCATCTTCATCAACCAGGCCAAGGACCAAGCCGAGATGAAGAAGAAGCTCGACGCCGGCATCGCGCCCTTCGAGCAGCAGGCCGTCAAGTACGGAATGGGCTGGACCGGCTGGTGCTGGGACGTCAAGATGGGCGACTTCCTCAACAACGGTGACCTGTCCGTCCTGCAGGCGACCGGCTTCGTCAAGGGCAAGATCGACCGGTGGCCATGGCTACAGGAGATGGCCATGACCAACGACGACCTGCTCAGCAACCCCGCGATGTGGCCGAACGTCGGCCCCGGTGACGACGTCGCCGGCAATCAGCACATGGCCTTCTACGCCAAGAACTCCGATGGCAAGTACGTCAACATCAGCTCTCAGATCGGAACCGATGTGCCCATTCCGAGCCGCGGGCTCGCCACGGCTGACACCACCGGCACCGGAGCCCTGGACTTCGCGATCGCACGGCAGTGGGGGCCACCGGCCTTCTACGCCAACCAGTCTCCGAACAAGGGCAACTACCTCAACCTGCACCTCTACCGCCCTGCCAGTGACAGCAGCGCGGTAGCTGGCAAGGGACTGGCCAATATCGGGGCGCCGGCCTACAACGCGACGGTGACCGTGACCACCCCGGACGGAAAGAGGATCTCTCAACTCGACGGCGGCGGCGGTCACGGCGGCTTCCGGAGCTTCGAGGTCCACTTCGGCCTCGGTGACTTCAGCGCAGAAGCCGACGTGGAGCTGCAATGGCGCGACGTCGACGGCCGACTGCACAAGCAACAACTCAAGATGACGCCTGGCGTCCACTCCCTCGTCCTGACGGACACTGTCCAGGAGGTATCAAGCCGATGACCGCCACTATCCAGCAGCAACCGGCTGCGCCTAGCCCATCGCCGCTGGTCGCGGCTCCAGCGCCGGCCGGCAAGCCCAAGGCCGACCCTCGCTATATCGCGCTGCGCAACTTCGCCATCTCGATCAGCGTTCTCAACATCTTCGGCTACGCGTGGCTCGGCTTCGAGCAACCGTGGTTGTGGCCGATCCTGTCGGTGCTGGTGGGCTATTCCACAGAGATCTTCTTCGAGACCATCAGCGCGTGGGTGCACCGGCGGCAGCCGAAGTACCGGGGCAACGGCTTCCGCGGCCTCTACGAGTCACTGCTGCCGGCCCACATCACCAGCCTCGCCGTCAGCATGCTGCTTTACACCAACAACCAGTTCTGGCCGGTCGCCTTCGGCGTGGTGGTGGGCGTCGGCGCCAAGCATGTCCTGCAGGCGCCGATCGCCGGGCGGATGCGGCACTTCATGAACCCGTCCAACTTCGGCATCACCGCGGTGCTGCTCTGCTTCAGCCACTGGTGCAGCATCGCCCCGCCTTACCAGTTCACCGAGAACGCCAACACATTCTTTCGGGTGATGATCCCCCTCATCATCGTCACCTCCGGAACGGTGATCAACGCCATGCTCACCCGCAAAATCCCCCTGATCGTCGGCTGGCTGGGCGCCTTCGCCATCCAGGCCTTCGTCCGGCATTGGATCTGGGACGTCTCGCTGTTCTCCGCGCTCGGCGCGATGACCGGAGTCGCCTTCGTGCTGTTCACCAACTACATGATCACCGACCCCGGCACCACGCCGTTCAAGGCTCGCAGCCAGTTCATGTTCGGCGCCTCGGTCGCCTTCGTCTACGCGGTGATGATGCAGTTCAACGTCGTCTACACGCTGTTCTTCGCCACCACCGCGGTGTGTGCCCTGCGCGGTCTGGGCTGGTGGGGCGCGCACTTCATCGCCAAGTCCAAGCAGCGTCGGGCCGCAGGCGCCGAGCGCTCCATCAGCCAGGCCCCCGCGGCGGTGGCGGTATGAGCGCCGATCGCATCGCAGTCGTCGGCATCTCCTGCCGCTACCCCGACGCCGACTCCCCCGAGGACCTCTGGAAGAACGTGCTCGCCGGACGACGGGCGTTTCGCCGGCTGCCCGACGAGCGGATGCGGCTGGAGGACTACTACTCCCCCGACCCCGCCGCACCTGACCGGTTCTACTCGCAGAAGGCAGCGGTCATCGAGGGTTTCGAGTTCGACCGGGTGAAGTACCGAGTCGCCGGAAGCACCTACCGCTCCACCGACATGACGCACTGGCTGGCGTTGGACACCGCCGCCCGGGCGCTGGCCGACGCCGGGTTCGCCGATGGCCAGGGCCTCAAGCGTGAGAGCACCGGCGTGGTGATCGGCAACAGCCTGACCGGCGAGTTCAGCCGGGCGAGCATGATGCGGCTGCGCTGGCCCTACGTCCGGCGCACCGTCGGGGCCGCCCTGCGCGAGCAGGGCTGGGACGACGCCGCGCTCAGCGGGTTCCTCGATCAGCTCGAGACCCGCTACAAGAGCCCGTTCGCGCCGGTCGACGAGGACATGCTGGCCGGCGGGTTGGCCAACACCATCGCCGGACGGATCTGCAATCACTTCGATCTCAACGGGGGCGGCTACACCGTCGACGGCGCCTGCTCCTCATCGCTGCTGTCGGTGACCACCGCGTGCAACGCGCTGGCCGAAGGGCAGCTCGACACCGTGATCGCCGGCGGGGTCGACCTGAGCATCGACCCGTTCGAGGTGATCGGATTCGCCAAGACCGGCGCGCTGGCCACCACCGAGATGCGGGTGTACGACAAGGACTCCAACGGGTTCTGGCCTGGTGAAGGCTGCGGAATGCTGGTCCTGATGCGTGAGCAGGACGCGATCGAGCAGGGACTCAAGCGCTACGCCAGCATCGTCGGTTGGGGTTATTCCTCTGACGGCAAGGGCGGGATCACCCGGCCCGAGGCAGCCGGTCACCAGCTGGCCATCAAACGCGCTTATCGCAGCGCCGGATTCGGCTTTGAGACGGTGGGTTATCTCGAAGGCCACGGCACCGGGACCGCGGTCGGTGACGCCACCGAGTTGCGGGCCTTCTCCACGGCCCGCCGGCTTGCCGACCCCGACGCCCCGCCGGCCGCGATCAGCACGCTCAAAGGCAACATCGGGCACACCAAGGCGGCTGCGGGGGTCGGCGGCCTGCTCAAAGCCGTCCTGGCCGTCCACCACCAGGTGATCCCGCCGGCGACCAGCCACATCAATCCGCATCCGGAGCTGCAGGGTGAGCGTCCCGCGCTGCGCGTTCCCAGCTCGGCCGAGCTGTGGCCGGCCAGCGGGCCGATCCGAGCCGGGGTGTCCTCGATGGGCTTCGGCGGGATCAACACCCATGTCGTCCTCGAGCAGTCCGACGGCGAGCGCCGGACCGAGATCGCCCCGGAGGTGGCGCGGCTGGTGCGCTCCAGGCAGGACTGCGAGCTGCTGCTGATCGACGCCGACAGCATCGCCGACCTGCGTGGCAAGATCAGCCAGCTGGCGGCCATGTCGACGCGGATGTCCTTCGCCGACCTCGGTGACCTGGCCGGCACCCTCGAGGCCGGCCTCGCCGACCGCCCGATCAGGGCGGCGGTGGTCCTCAACAGCCCCGAGCAAGCCGAGCGCCAGTTCGGCAAGCTGCTGATGCTGCTGGACAACGGCGCCAGGTCTGTGCTCGACCCCGACGGTGGTGTCTTCCTCGGCGCCGCCGGCGGCACACCGCGCATCGGGTTCCTGTTCCCGGGCCAGGGCGCCGGCCGACGCAGTGACGGCGGCGCCATCGCCCGCCGCTTCGAGGTGGTCCAGGAGCTCTACCGCGATCACCCGCTGCCGGCGGGCGCAAGCTTGGCCGACACCGCGGCGGCCCAGCCGAGAATCGCCACCTCGTCGGTGGCCGGACTCCGGCTGCTGGACCTGCTCGGGATCGAGGGCGTGGCCGCTGCCGGGCACAGCCTCGGTGAGCTGACCGCGTTGCACTGGGCCGGCGCATATGACCAGAGCGCCCTGCTCTCGCTGGCAGCCGCTCGTGGCCAGATCATGGCTGAGACCGGCCGCAGCGACGGCGCGATGGCAGGCGTGATGGCCGCGCCCGAGCTGGTCACGCCGATGCTGGCAGGCGAGCCGGTGGTGATCGCCGGTTACAACGGCCCCCGCCAGACCGTGGTGTCCGGCCCGGCCGACGCCGTCGATCGAGTCTGCGCCAGGGCCGCGGCCCAGTCGCTGACCGTGATGCGGCTGCCGGTGTCCCACGCCTTCCATTCGGAGCTGGTGTCGGCGGCTGCCGAGGCGTTGCACAGCCACCTGGAGGGCCACCGGTTCTCACCGGTGCGGCGCCGGGTGGTGTCCACGGTGACCGGGGACACCCTGGCCGCCGACACCGACCTGCCGGGCCTGCTGGCCCGCCAGGTCCGCGAGCCGGTGCGCTTCGCCGAGGCGGTGACGGCCCTGGCCGGTGACGTCGACCTGCTGCTCGAGGTCGGTCCGGGCACCATCCTGCGCGGTTTGGCCAGCGAGATCGCCCCGTTCGTCCCGACCATCTCGCTCGAGACCGACAGCGACTCACTCGCGGGCCTGCTGCGGGCGGTCGCTGCGTGCTACGTCCTCGGCGCGCCGGTCCGCCATGCCGAACTGCACCGCGATCGGTTCACCAGGGTCCTCGAACCCGGCAAGCAGTTCCGGTTCTTCGCCAGCCCCTGCGAGCAGGCGCCGACCGACGAGCTGGGGATGCCAAGACCGGCAGCCACGCCGGCGGCTCCGGCCGTCCGGGCGCTGCCATCGCCTGCCCCCCGGCCACCGGCGCCGGCGGCGCCCGACAGCGTCCCGTCGGGCCAGCCTGAGGCTCAGGCCACGCCGGCGGAGGCCGTGCCGGACGGGCCGCCGCAGAGCGCGGTGGACGTCCTTCGCCGGCTGGCTGCCGAGCGGGCCGAACTGCCCTTGGAGGCGGTCAGCGCCGGCAGCCATCCGCTGGATGAGTTGCACCTGAGCTCGATCACGGTCGGCCAGATCGTCAACCAGGCCTCGCGTGAGCTGGGGCTGGCCGCCCCGATGGCGACCTCGACGTTCGCCACCTCCACGCTGGCCCAGCTAGCCCAGATGCTCGATGATCTGGGCGGAAGCGCTCTGGCGCAGGAGGAGCCCACGGCCGCGGCGCTGGGGGTCGCGCCTTGGGTGCGGGCCTTCGCGATCGACCAGACGCCGGCAGCGGCCGGACCAGCCGCCGGGCCCGCGGGCGCTGGGAGCTGGCAGGTCTTCGCCAGTGAACGGCATCCGCTGGCTACCGAGCTGCGGCAGGCCTTGCAAGGTGCTCAGCTCGGCGACGGAGTCGCGCTCTGCCTACCGCGCGATTGCGATGAGAGCCATGTGCCGCTGATGCTGGCCGCCGCCAAGGCGGTGCTGGCATTGCCGTCGCCGGCCCGCTTCGTGGTGGTCGGTGACCGTCGCGGCGCGGCTGGCCTGGCCAAGACCCTGTGCCTGGAGTCGCCGACGGTGTCGACCACGGTGATCACCCTGCCGTTGCCGCTGGATCTGACTCCTGACCAGGTGAGGACCGCGGTGCGCCGCATCATCGCCGACGTCGTCGCCACCGACGGCTTCAGCGAGGTCGGCTACGACGCTGCCGGAACTCGCCGGGTTCCGGTGCTGCGCCCGTTGCAGCTCGGCGCCGGCGCTGAGGGCCGCTCGCCGTTGGGTCCGCAGGACGTCCTGCTGGTCACCGGCGGCGGCAAGGGGATCACGGCCGAGTGCGCGCTGGCGTTGGCCCAGGGCACCGGCGCGGCGATCGGACTGCTCGGCCGGTCCGGCCCGGAGGCCGACTCGGAGCTAGCCGCCAATCTGGAGCGGATGGCCGCGGCCGGAGTGCGCTACCGCTACGTCCGGGCCGACGTCACCTCCGCCGATGAGGTGAAGGCCGCGGTCGAGGAGATCCGAGGCGCGCTCGGACCGGTCACCGGCGTCCTGCACGGCGCCGGCCGCAATGAGCCAAAGCCCCTGCTCAACCTCGACCAACCCTCGTTCGAGCGCACGCTGGCGCCCAAGATCAGCGGGCTGGAGGCAGTGCTCGCGGCAACCGATCCGGGCTCGCTGCGGCTGCTGGTCACCTTCGGCAGCATCATCGGCCGAGCGGGCCTGCGGGGTGAGGCCGACTACGCCACCGCCAACGACTGGCTCACCGACCTGACTGCCCGGGTGGCCGAGGACTACCCCCATTGCCGGTGCCTGGCACTGGAGTGGTCGGTGTGGTCAGGCTCGGGCATGGGTGAGCGCCTGGGGGTGCTGGAATCGCTGATGCGGGAAGGCATCTCTCCGATCCGGACCGAGGACGGCATCGAGATTCTGAACAGGGCGCTCGCCGATCCGAGCGCGCCCACGACCATGGTGGTGATGGGCCGCGCGGAGGGACTGCCGACGATCACGTTCGAGCAGCGCGAGATTGCGCTGTCGCGGTTCCTGGACCGGACGCAGGTGCACTACCCGGGCGTGGAACTGGTCGCCGAGGCCGACCTGTCGGCCACTGCCGACCTCTACCTCGCCGACCATCTGCTCGACGGCGACCTGCTGTTTCCGGCGGTGCTGGGAATGGAGGCCATGGCGCAGGCCGCGGCAGCCCTGACCGGCAACGAGCGGCCACCGGTGCTCACCGACGTGGAGTTCCTGCGCCCGATCGTGGTGCCGGCGCAGGGCCGCACCACGATCCGTATCGCGGCGCTGGTCACCGACAACGGCGACGTCGAGGCGGTGATCCGCAGCAGTGACACCGGTTTCCAGGCCGACCACTTCCGGGCGATCTTGCGGTATTCGGAGAGCCTTCCTGAGACGGTCGGCTCGAGCGGGCGGTCGGAATTGCTGCCGCTTGATCCGGCGCGGGAGCTCTACGGCTCGATCCTGTTCCAGGGCGGCCGGTTCCAGCGGCTGCTGGGTTACCGGCAGCTGGCTGCCAAGAGTTGCGTGGCCGAGATCGGCAACCAGCCCTCGCAGGACTGGTTCGCAGGCTTCCTCGCCCAGGATCTGGTGCTGGCAGACCCGGGGACCCGCGACGCCCTGATGCACGCTATCCAGTGCTGCGTGCCGGAGGCGACGCTGCTGCCGGCCGGCATCCAACGGCTGTATCTGGCCGACCGCCGCGACGTGCTGGCCCAGGAGAAGGTCACGCTGCATGCGGTGGAACGCCTGCGTGAGGGTGACACCTACCTCTACGACCTCGACGTCTGCGATCTGGCGGGCAAGCTGGTCGAGCGCTGGGAAGGCTTGCGACTGCAGGCGGTCCGCAAGCAGGACGGAACCGGTCCGTGGCTTGCCAGCCTGCTGGGGCCATATCTGCAGCGGCGCGCCGAGCTGATCCTGGGCGACCTCGACCTGCGGTGCGCGGTGCTGCCAGACGGGGCCTATCCGGCCCAGGGCCAGACTGCTCGGCGCGAGCAGACCGCCAAGGCGCTCGGCTGGGCGCTGGGCGAGCCCACGACGGTGCGCTACCGCCCGGACGGCAAGCCCGAGGTCGACGGTGGCGTCGAGGTGTCGTCCTCGCACTCGGCCGGGCTGACCTTCGTGGTGGCAGGCGGCTCCAAGCCGGTCAGCTGCGACGTGGAAGTGGTCATCGGCAGGTCCGAGCAGGACTGGGCCGAGCTGCTCGGCCGGGAGCCGTTCGCCCTGGCGCGGTTGCTGGCCGCCGAACAGGGTGAGGAGCTGTCGCTGGCCGCCACCCGGGTATGGGGTGCGGTGGAGTGCCTGCGCAAGGTGGGCCGGGCTCGAATCGAGCCGATCACGGTCGAGGAGCAGCGGGCCGACCGCTGGGTCGTCCTGCGTTCGGGCGCCGCGCGGATCACGACGTTCCCGACCACGGTTCGCGATGTCAAGGACCCAGTGGTGTTCACGATGCTGAGCGAAGGCGGGAACTGACGATGCGGCAGTACTACGAGTACCGGCACCTGGTCGGCTTCGAGGAGACGAATCTGGTGGGCAATGTCTACTACGTCAATTACCTGAGGTGGCAGGGCCGCTGCCGGGAGATGTTCCTGCGGGAGCGGGCCCCGGCAGTGCTGAAGGACCTGCAGAACGACCTGAAGCTGTTCACGCTCAGATGCGAGTGCGAGTACCTGGTCGAGATCACCGCCTTCGACGAGCTCTCGATCAGGATGCGGCTGGAAGACCTGACCCAGACCCAGATCGGTTTCGCCTTCGACTACGTCCGGCTAGGCGACGACATGGAGGTGCTGGTGGCCCGGGGCCGGCAACGGATCGCGTGCATGCGCGGACCGAACACCGACACCAAGCCGACCCGGGTGCCAGAGTCCCTGCGCGCTGCTCTGGCGCCGTTCGCGACGACCTCCTTCGGCCCGGCGGGGCAGGCGCCCACTCTCGCCGGCGTCCAGCAGATCTGACGGGGGGATCGGGCTGATCGGTGGCGCCCGGCCGCATGGGCCGGGCGCCACCCAGGCACGGCAGCGGGCACGGACTCTGAGTCGCTGAGGACGTCGTCGCTGGTGCTAGCAAGCCATTCATCCTCAGGCGTACTTAATCGCCCTGCTGATAACGAAAGCAAACGCACGCTAGAGTCTGCACGCTTTCGCGGATATTTCATAACATAATGCGCCACTTTGCCACTCTCTCAAAACAAGCAAGCTGTAGAGTTCGGCTATGGCACGACGAAGCTATGGGCAGATCTGCGGGCTCAGCCGTGCCCTGGAGATCGTGGGCGAGCGCTGGGCGCTTCTCATCATCCGCGACCTGATGATCGGCCCAAAGCGTTTTACCGACCTGCGGCAGGGACTGCCACGCATACCGACCAACGTGCTCTCAGCCCGGCTCAAGGAGTTGGAGCACCACGGAGTGCTGCAGCGGCGCATCCTGCCCCGCCCTGCGACGGCCGTCGTCTACGAGCTCACCCCCTACGGCCGTGAACTCGATGACATCCTGCTGGCGCTGGGGCGGTGGGGCAGTCAATCGCTGGGCCCTCCGGACGCCGATGACATCTACACCGCCGACTCGCTGATGATGGCCATGCGCGCCTCCTACCAGGGCGGCTGTTCCTCGGCCGCCCCGGAGCCGGTCACCTACGAGTTGAGGGTCACGGGGGTCGTCATCGGCCTGACCGTGCAGGACGGCCAACTCGGCGTCACGGACGGCCCGCAGTCCGAGCCTGACCTGGTGATAGAGACCGGCCACGGTTTCGCCGCCCTGCTCACGGGCAGAATCAGCGCGGCAGAGGCTCTGGAGAACGGCAGTGTGCACGTGACCGGTGACCCCGAGCTGTTGTCCGAATTCGCCAACACCTTCCGGATCGGTCCCTAGGCCACGCAGGTCCAGCAAGCAGCAGGCCCACCGTCGAGTGTCGCTCGCGGCGCCGCCGTTGCGCCGGCCGATCAGCCTCAGCTGAGCGACAGCACCCGGTCCACGGCATTGGCGAACTCACCGGGCGCGGTTGCGAATCCCTGGTGTCCGCCCGGAAATTCCACGACGTCCACGCCGAGGCGGTGCGCCAGCTCACGCGCGGCCTCGTGAGGCGCCTGGCCCCGGGAGGTCGCCCCCACTCCGATCACGATCCGGCCCCCAAGCCGGCTCAGGGCTTGGATATCAGGCAGGTAACCCGCCGCCTGGCGGATCTGATGAGCGAAGAAGTGGTCCAGGTTCGCCTGCGAGCGGCGCATCAACGCGCGGGTCCGCGCCGACATCCGGACCTGCGGTGGCTGGCCGGCCGGTGGTGTGGCCAGCTGCCCGAGCTTGGCGACGCCGGGGCCGGGGACTGCCTCGATGCCGTCCAGAAAGCGGCCCATCGCCGCGCCGGCGCCGGCGCTGCGATGCAGCTCCTCCAGCTCGCCGACGAAGTCCTGCCATTGCTGGCTGTAGGGCAACAGCGCCATCGCCGCCGGCTCGTGCGCGACCAGAGCCCGCACCTGCTCAGGATGGCGGGCCGTGAGCTCCAACCCGACCAGGCCCCCGCCACTGGAGCCGAGCACGTAGGCCGGCTCCGAGCTGAACGCGGCCAGTATCCGGTGCGCGTCATCAGCCAGCGCCTCGATGCCGACGTCCTCGGCCGGCCCGTCGAGCTCACTGCGCGACAGCCCCCGCATGTCATAGGTCACTGCCCGGTACTTGCCTGAAAGACGAGTGGCCAGGCCGGACAGGACTCGAGCGTCGGCGGCCGCGCCCGCGATCAGCAGCAGCACCGGTCCCGAGCCCGTGACCTCGCAGTGCAGCCGCGCTCCGGGCACCGCCACCGTCTCGGTCCTGGTCGAGCTCATGCGACGGCCTCTCTGCTGTAAGCCGGTGTGGCAGCGACATCATGCCCGACAGCCGCCCGCCCTGGCGCCGCAGGGCCGGGCGGCTGTCGCTCAGCGTGGCGTCCTCCCGCGGCCGGGCGTGACGCAGATCCTCGCGATCGCCGTTGCTGATTCGCGCGCGCAGACAAGTCGGTTGCGATATGGCCGCGTACGCCTGGCGCCCCCGTCAGCCGGCCTGCGCCTGGCAGGACGCGCGCCGCTACTCCGCACTGGGAGAGATGCCGGACAAAGCCGAGGGGTGCGACGGTCTAACCGGAACTCCGAGCGCTGCCGTGGGCTTGGTGGTCCAGCGCAGACCCACCCGCGCGGGCGGTCTCTGCTTCGAGCATCGCCGGTGATGACAAGCGCTGAACGAACAGCTCTTGGAATCGGATACCTGTCTAGGAGGAAAATGTGTTGACGACCGAAGTTCCGACGCGGTCTGAGCTGGTCCATCGAGCTTCGGAACTGACGCCGCTCATCCAGCAGCATGCTGCCTGGGCTGAGGAGAACCGGCGGATCAGCGACGTGGTGATCGACGCCATCGCCGCTGCCGGCATGTTCCGCCTCCGGACACCGGCGCGATACGGAGGCTACGAGGCCGACACCCGCACCCTGGTGGAGGTCGCCGCCCAGCTCGGCCGGGCGGACGGCTCCACCTCGTGGGCGGCGTCGGTGTACTGGATCCCGACCTGGATGGCATGCCAGTTCCCCGACGAGGTGCAGGACGAGGTGTTCTCGACCCCGGATGTCCGGATCTGCGGAACGCTGAGCCCGACCGCGATGGCCACCCCGGTTGACGGCGGCGTCGTGGTGAACGGCAAGTGGGGTTTCATCAGCGGCGCGCCGCATGCTCACTGGCAGGAGATCGTCGCGATCCAGGTCGGTCCGCACAGCGAGCCGATGCCGGTCATCGCCCTCGTCCCGATGTCTGACCTGACGGTCATCGACGACTGGCACACCTCTGGGCTGAAGGGCACCGGCAGCGTCAGCACCGTCGCGCACGAGGTGTTCATTCCGCAGGAACGGATCATGCCGCTGCCCGCGATACTGCAGGGGCAGGGCGCTTCCACGGTCAACGCCCAGTCCCCGATCTACAACGCGCCGCTGCTGCCGGTGGCCTCGGCCTCCTCCGTGGGCGCCGTGCTCGGCCTCGGATTCGCAGCCAGGGACGCCTTTCTCCAATGGCTTCCGGACCGGAAGATCAGCTACACCACCTACGAGAGCCAGAGCGAGGCGCCGCTGACCCACCTTCAGGTGTCGGAGGCCTCGATGAAAATCGACGCGGCAGAGTTCCACGCGCATCGGCTGGCTTCTGTGGTGGACGCCAAATGCGCCCAGCGCTCGGAGTGGAGCATCGAGGAGCGGGCCAAGGCGCGTGCTGACATGGGCGCGGTGTGCAAGCTGGTCAAGGATGCCGTCGAGATCCTCAGTTCGGCCAGCGGCGGCTCTTCGATCTACTCCCACGTCCCGATGCAGCGGATCTGGCGTGACGTCCAGGCCATCAACCTGCACGCCCTGATGCACCCGGACACCAACTCTGAGCTCTACGGCCGCGTCCTGTGCGGCAAGGAGCCCAACACGCTCTACATCTGAGCGGCATTCGGCCCTGGCGAGGGCAGGCCGCGGCCACTGGGTGGGTCACGAGCGGGGCCCTGGCGCGCCTGCCCTTACCGCGTCCTGCCGACGCCACAGCCTCGCGCTCCGCTCAGTCTCTCAAGCCTCGCGGCGGCACGGCCTCGCGGGCTGCGGCGCTGCGGCTGCAGCGCCGCGGGTGAGCATCAGAGGCGCAGTCTGCCCGCGATCCGAACAGCTCGGGATCAGGCGGAATTCGCCTGCCGCCTCGCCCGCGCCGTGGGTGCACACCCTTTCGCCTCGCACCGACGCGCTGCCGCACGCGCCGCCGCACGCGCCAGCCACTGCGAGCGCGGGCAGACCTGTGACCAGGGCGGCCGCGGACTATTACCCGGCTTTGTGCCCGTCACGGCACGGGCGGTCTTGGCGATCAGCGCGAGGCCGCAGTCGCACTTTTATTGAATATCGACATCGCCGTCTGCGCCGGACGCGCCAGAGCTGGTGGGTTTGGCGGCGTGGGCTGCCAGCCCGCAAGGCCAGCGGCCCGAAAGCGCCGAGCTGAATCGGTGAGTTCGGTGGGAGCCCCTGTGGGACTTGCTGCGCAGAGCCCTTCCGGCCGTCAAGATAAATCATTGAGCGAGGAAACTGTTGAACCCTGGATAATCGGTCCACCTGCCGCTCGACTTGCGCTTCAGCGTCACTGCGCAACGGCTCAGCGACGCCTTGCATTCGATCGGCCAGCCCGGTCACCTCATGCGCACGACTGTGTCCATATGCAATATGAAAATCGTTCGACTTTCACAATATTGCAGACACCAAGTTAGGCCCCCTATACACCATCACAGTTCCGTTGTGCGCCAAGTCGCAGTCTGGCCCGAGCGGGCCGGGGAGCTGGAGACAGGACCCGCCACCTGACGCCGGCCGCCGACGCGGTAGCCACGATGAGGGGGAAACCCCAGTAAAACCAACAGGTTTGGTTGCATACAACTCCCGTACTTGCGCCTGACAAGCAGAATTCCGATCGCCGTCGCCAGTCCAGGACAGCAACCCCAGGCCGATCTTGGAGTGTCTCCACCGGCCGGGTCGCACTGCTCTCCCAGGCTCAGTAGCGCTCGCTTCCGGCCCTGCAAGGCCGTATGCGGTCCCAGTTCAGCACTAGCGAACACCACTTCCAGAGAGCCATCCAGTGCCCGAAATAGAGCTTCGTGCAGACACTAAGGTTCGCTTCTTCTAATGTGCGCAATCTGCTCCAAACCTTTCCTTTCAGCGTCCGGAGCGGCAGACTAAAGTTGGCCCACAGCGACAGGCCACATGCTGTGGGTAACGTCCGAAGTCGGTATGTCGCTTTTACATACATGCTGCTAAGGTCGGCTTCCACGAGGCGGCTAATGCAGCAAATACTCATTACGAATGCCAGGTGGGCACATTTATGTCTTTGTCCAGACCCATTAGCATAATAGCCGAGTCGAAATATGCCGAGCGACATATTGCTCTTGGCTCGATGATCTTTGACTTTGCTCTGAGTCAGGCGTCTTGCCGTTACGGAATCAACGTGGTGGCGGCTGGTGGCGGACGCCGTGATCACCTCCCCACCCTTGCCCCTTCGTTCACCCCCTCGCGCATCAAACAGATGCCGGACTCGCACTTGGTACGACAGATCCAAGGAGGAACTGTGCAAACTGCCGTCGAACGCGTGATCACCAGCATGTGGGAGCGGTACGACGAACCGCTGTCCCTCGAAGAGATGGCGGACTTGGCGGTGTTCAGCCGGTTCTACTTCTCCCGCGTCTTCCGCGGCATCACCGGCACGTCACCCGGCAGGTTCCTGACCGCCATCCGGCTCTACAAGGCCAAAAACCTGTTGTTGGAGACCACCATGAGTGTCACCGACATCTCATACCAGGTCGGCTATAACAGTCCTGGCACGTTTTCCAGCCGATTCACCCGCAGCGTCAGCATCTCACCGGCGCGCTATCGCTACCTGTCCGAGGTCGGCATCCCGGCTCCGCAGGTCATGGCGGCGACCGGCCAGCGCCTTGGTGGGCTGCGAGGCACGGTGACGGCTCCGGAGGCCGACGTGCCGATGAGGGTGTACGTGTCGCTGTTCGACAGCGCCATCCCGCAGGGGACACCGGTCGCATACGCGGTGCTCGACGGCGCCGAAAGCTACCAACTCAACGCAGTGCCGGAGGGGCAGTGGTTCCTTCACGCCACCGCGGTCGCGGTGCGCGATCTGGACCCGCGGCCGTGGACGCGCAGGCCGGTGTCGGTGGCAGCCGGACGGCCGATCAGGGTGGTGGCCGGCCGCACCGTGACCGCGAACATCGAGCTGCGCCCACCGCGGCTGACCGACCTGCCGATCTTGCTGGCTCTACCCGAGCTGGACAGCCGGACGCCGGCGGCGCCCGCAGTGGTGGACGCGCGGCCTGCGCCAGGTCAGCAGCGACGAAGCGCTGCCGACGCCGATTCCAGCACGACCTGGGCCGGCAGTTCCTGCCTGGTGGTGGGCTGAGGCTGCCGGGCTCACGTCCGGCCGCGGGGGCCCACACCGGACAGAGCCTCAGAGCTACAGAGCCTCAGAGCTGGTGCGCCTGCCGGCAGACGCACCAGCTCTACTCCGGTGAGGAAGCTCAAGCGGGCTCGGCGACGGAGCTGACCAGCATCGGCAACCCACCCCGGACCCGCAGTGAGAGCATCGGCTCCGGCGTCACCCGGTAACCGGGCAGCTTGGTCAGCCGCAACTCTCGCACGACCGAGGAGAGGACGAACACCGCTTCCATCATGCCTAGATGGTTACCCACGCAGAACCGCGGCCCGGCGCCGAAGGGGATGTAGGCATAGCCTGGCCGGCTGGTCGTGTCACTCGGATCAAAGCGCTCCGGATTGAAACGCTCCGGATCGGTCCAGAACTCAGGATGGCGGTGCATCGTGTACGGGCAGACCACCACATCGGCGCCGGCCGGCACGTGATAACCGCCGATCTCATCATCGGCCTGCGCCAGCCTCGGCAGGATCCAGACCGGGGGGTAGAGCCGCATCGCCTCTTCGACCACCATCGAGGTATAGGTCAAGCGGCGCAGGTCTTCATACGTCGGCGGCCGGTCACCGAGCACCTCCACGGCCTCCTCGTGCAGCCGCTGCCAGACATGGGGATGCTTGTCGATCAGGTAGAACGTCCAGCCCAGAGTGCTCGCGGTGGTCTCATGACCGGCCAGCAGCAAGGTGACCAGCTCGTCGCGCAGCCGCTGCTTTCCCACGGCCGGGTCCGGTTCACGGCTGGTCGAGTCGATCAACCGCGACATCACGTCATCGCCGTCACCGTCGCCGCGAGCGATCCGGTCTGCCACCAGCGCGTCCACGACGTGCTCGAGGTGGCGCCGGGCCTTGCGAAAGCGCGACTGCTTGGGATGGGGCACCCACATGGGGACCAGTCCCATCGACGCCATCTCGAACATCGCCTGGTCCTGGACGGCCTCGAACGAGTGGCCGACGCCGGCGTAGACGCCAAGGTCGGCGTCGAGCAAGGACTGCCCCAGCACCCCCAGGGTGAGCCCGGTCATCTCCTGCATGATGTCAACCGGTCCGCCGCCGTCGTAGCGGCGCAACCGTTGCACCAACCTGCCCGCCTCGACCGCGATCACGCCGGCCTGCTGGGCGATCCGTTTGGCCTTGAACACCGGTTGGATTATCTTGCGCTGCTTGCGCCACAACTCGCCGTCACTGGTCAGCAGGCCGTCGCCGATCGCTCGCTTGGCTTGGACCAGGCCGATGCCCTTGTGGTAATTGCCGGCGTTGTCAGCCAGGACATGCTTGGCGTACTCGGGATTGTTGAACAGGTACAAGGTCTTCGGGCCGATCGACAGGCGAACCGCGTCGCCGTAGTTCGACGCCGCCAGGTTCATCAAACCCAGCCGGTCCGAGGTCAGCTTGGTGAGCAGTCCGAGGGTGGCAGAGCGGGGCGGTCCGGGCGGCGTGCGCCGTGGCAGAGCGAGGGTGACGGTCGATTCGGCCATCAGGCTAGACCCGTCCGAGGCTGACGAAGGAGTCAGCGATCCGCTGCCGCCACAGCTCGTAGACCGGCAGGTCATCGGCCGCCGGCCCCTCAGGACGAAGGTCGGCGCTGGCCTGGGAGGCCTGCTCCGGGCTCATGCCGCAGAACACCTCGGTGGCCAGGCGGGTGTGCGGGGTCACCAGGCCGGCTTCCAGCCGGGCGGTCGCGGCGAAGGCAGAACCCTGAGCGACCTGCGGGCGGTGCTTGCCCGCGCGATGCCAGAACGCGAGCAGCTCCTGCTCGTCAGCGCCACCGGCGTAGGTGGCCGCCAAGCCGGCGCCGCTCCACAAGTCGGGCTGGCGGGACTCGGGGAACTTCTCGATCATGCTGGCCACCAGCTCGGCCTCGGCGCCTCCGACGAACCACATCGCCCGGCCGATGCCCTGATCGATCGCGTGATTGGCATACCACTGCTGGCCTTCGGCGGGCCACGGGAACTCCGGCTCCTGGTACTGCCGGGTCACGTACTTGTCGGTCTTGAAGTAGGCCTGATGAAAGCCGAAGCCATCCAGCACCAGCCATCGCATCAGCGGATCGGCGACGGTGACCCTCGACCACCGAAACCGTGGCAACCTCGCCATCGCCCAACCCACCCCGATGTAGGCCATGTAGGCGTGCTGGGCGCCCCGGCCGGCCAGGAACTCCGACACATGACGGGAGCCGCCGATCGGCAGGCCGTCCAGCACCGCGTAGCCCATCGCCGCGCCTTCGTAGCCGAAGCCTCGAAACTGCGGGGCGATCTGCTCCAGCCGCTGCTCGCACTCAGCTACCGTCCGCGCCTGGACGGCGTAGCCGTAGCCGGTGAGGAACGTCGCGCCCACCGTCTCCAGCAACTGCTTGGCCGCCTGGTCCTTCTCGTTGAAACCACGGACATCCAGCTTCGTCGCGGACATGTTCGGGGTAAGGATGCGACGCCGTAGCGCTCTCAAGCCGGGCAATTTATTCTCCCTCGACGGGTCTTCTCACGACCGGATTCCTCGATGAACGAATGCTGTCAGCGGCAGGGGCGGGGCGCTTACTCCGTCGTGCCTACTCACCGGGGCCACGGCGGCGGGCCTGTCCTGTCAGCCTCTGGGGGTTGGCAGGCGGCGGACTCCTGTCGGTGACGTCGTGAGCCGGACTCAGACCGCCGCGACCTGCTCACGGATGCGCCGGCGCCAGATCTCGTAGGCCGGCAGCGACCCGCTGGCCAGGGATGTGACCTCGGTGCGGTCGGCCAGCGCGTTTGCGCCCTCGATGGACAGGTGGGTCAGTTGCTCGTTGGCCTGCACCGTGTGCTCGGGGACGAAGCCGGCGTAGGCACGGGCCTTGACCGCGAACACCGACCCGAGCGCGAGCTCTGGCCAGTAGTCACCGGCAGACTTGCGCAGCTCGGCCAGCCCGGCGCGCGGGCAGCCACCGGCGAACGTCGCCGCCAGACCCACCCCGCTCCACAGGTCAGCCTGCCGGCCCGGCGCGAAGCGACGGACCGCCGTGCTCACCTTGGCCGGGTCCGCGCCGCAGATGAACCACAGCGCCCGGCCGATGCCCTGGTCCACCGCGCGCGGGAAGTACTCCGGCGAGCCTTGCCATGGATAGGCAGCCGGGATCTCCTGCCGGTCGACCCAGCGTTCGGTCTGGAAATACGCGCGGTCAAAGCCGTAACCGTCGACCGCCAGCCAGCTCATCGTCGGGTGATAACGCGAGGCCAGGTCAGGCAGCGCTTTCTTCCAGAGTGGCCGCGGCAACCTGGCCATCGCGAACCCAATGCCTATGTAGGCAAGCAGAATGTACTTCTCGCCGGCCCCGCTGAGCAGCTCACGGGTGCGGTTGCCCCGGACGGCGTCGAGGATGGTGCACGCCATCGCCGCGCCCTCGTAGGCGAAGCCGCGCTGCTCCTCATCTACCAGGCGCAGCCTGCGCCTGACGTCGGTGAGATCGCGGGCGGCGATGGCCCACTCGAATCCGCACACCACAGCCTGCGGCACGGCTTCGAGCCGGTCGGTGGCCGGTGTCGGGCTCACCCCGAACCCCCTGCCGTCGAAGCTCACCTCCTCCAGTGACGGGGCCAGCACCAGTCCTCGAACCGAACCCAGAATCGTCGGCACTGTCGCTCCTCATGTCTTACCGGCCTGGGCGCGCTCCCCGCCACCTGTCCGGGCGGTCGATCCGCTCTGGACAAAACACTGACCGCCGTCGACGTCCGGCGCTTGTCAGCGATTGCCGTGCTGGTCGCCAGCCGCTGCCCGGATCTCATCCACCGCTTGATCCGGACGCCGGCGACCCCCGGTCCAGAGCCGGTTCCCACGTTGCCCTAGCTGTGATGCCCAGGGACGTTGTCCCGTCTGAGCTGACGTCGGCCTGTCGTTGAGACGAGGGAAGGCCTCCGGTTGTGAAGTGGAGCTGTCTAGGAACCGCTTCACTGACCGGAGGCCTTCGTGTCCCACGCTAACGCTGCTCTGACCCCTCGCGCCCGACTCCGACTCGCGATGTTGATCGTCGAAGGCGGGTGGACGTATTCGAGCGCGGCGAAGATGTTCATGGTTGCCCCGCGCACGGCCCGTAAGTGGGCCGATCGTTACCGCCTCGAAGGCCCGGCCGGCATGCTCGATCGCAGCTCACGGCCACGCACGAGCCCAGCCAAGACGCCGCCGGCCATGGTGCGGCGGATTGTGCGGCTGCGGTGGCGGTCGCGGCTCGGGCCTGTGCAGATCGCCGGCCGGCTCGGCCTGCCGGCCTCGACGGTGCACGCGGTGCTGGTCCGCTGCCGGATCAACCGCCTGAGCCGGATCGACCGGGTCACCGGCGAGCCGATCCGCCGCTACGAACACGATCACCCCGGCTCGCTGATCCACGTCGATGTCACCAAGTTCGGCAACATCCCCGACGGCGGCGGCTGGCGCTACGTGGGCAAGGAGCAGGGCCGCCGCAACCGGTGGGCGACCGCGGCACGCACCGCGACACCCCGTGCCGGCTGGGGCGGCCCGCTCCTGGGAACTGGCTACGTCCACACCGTGATCGATGACCACTCCCGAGTCGCTTACGCCGAGATCTGCGCCGATGAGAAAGCCGACACCGCCATCGCCGTCCTGCAACGCGCGACCGCCTGGTTCGCCGACCGCGGCGTCACCGTCGAACGCGTGCTATCCGACAACGGCTCGTCTTACCGCTCACACGCCTGGCGTGATGCCTGCACTCGGCTAGGCATCATCCACAAACGCACCCGCCCCTACCGACCACAGACAAAC
>DASWNX010000038.1 GCA_036399055.1 Jatrophihabitans sp. | reverse complement strand
ACACGTCGACCTTCTTGACGCCGTGCTCCTGCGCCTTGCGGGCGGCGTTCTCGGCGGCCATCTGCGCGGCGAACGGAGTCGACTTGCGGGAGCCCTTGAAGCCGACGTGGCCGGCCGAGGCCCAGCTGATCACATTGCCGGTCGGGTCGGTGATGGAGACGATGGTGTTGTTGAACGTGCTCTTGATGTGAGC
This sequence comes from Jatrophihabitans sp., assembly GCA_036399055.1. Lineage (NCBI taxonomy): Bacteria > Bacillati > Actinomycetota > Actinomycetes > Jatrophihabitantales > Jatrophihabitantaceae > Jatrophihabitans > Jatrophihabitans sp. The sequence goes on along the minus strand of DASWNX010000038.1, from coordinate 38,558 downwards.
GTGGCCGTGCGCGACGTTCTTCTTCTCTTTGCGACGGACCTTTTTCACGGCGCCTGTGCCGCGAGTCTTGGGAGGCATCTGCCTTTAGCTCCTGAGGGTTGATCGGAACGAAGTCGGAGGGCGGACCGCGGCGTGCGCCGGGGGCCCGGGGCGACGAGCTACTTCTTGGCCTTCTTCTTGCCGGCCATCGTCTTCTTCGGGCCCTTGCGGGTACGGGCGTTGGTCTTGGTGCGCTGTCCGTGCACCGGCAGGCCGCGGCGGTGCCGCAGGCCCTGGTAGCAGCCGATCTCGATCTTGCGGCGGATGTCGGCAGCGACCTCGCGGCGCAGGTCACCTTCGACCTTGTAATTGCCCTCGAGGTAGTTGCGCAGCTTGACCAGGTCCTCGTCGCTCAGGTCACGGGCTCGCAGGTCCGGGCTGATGCCGGTCGCTTCGAGGGTTTCCTTCGCACGGGTCGGTCCGACGCCGTAGATGTAGGTGAGCGCGATGACCATCCGCTTCTCGCGGGGCAGGTCAACGCCGGCAAGACGTGCCATTCGGGGCGATCTCCTTCGTTCCTTCGGAGGTGTTGTGCGCATCCGTCCGCTGTTGCCCCACCGGGTGCTGACGGATCAGCCCCGATGCAGCGGCCCCGGCCTCCGACCGGGGGTGACCCCGCTCCGCACCGGGCTGGCCGGGTGGAACGGGGAGGAGTGCGCGTGCTGGGGTACTGCTGGGTGGTGCTACCGCTAGCCCTGACGCTGCTTGTGGCGCAGGTTGTCGCAGATGACCATGACTCGGCCATGGCGACGGATGACCTTGCACTTGTCGCAGATCGGCTTGACGCTGGGCTTGACCTTCACGCCTGTTACTCCTGCTTTCGAAAGCGATGGCCGCCGCGCCAGGCGCGCCCATCTTCATCGGTCGGCTTACTTGTAGCGGTAGACGATCCGCCCGCGGGTGAGGTCATAGGGCGAGAGCTCCACCACGACCCGGTCTTCGGGCAGGATACGAATGTAGTGCTGGCGCATCTTGCCGCTGATGTGAGCGAGCACCTTGTGCCCGTTGCTCAGCTCCACCCGGAACATCGCGTTGGGCAGTGGCTCGACCACTTTGCCCTCGACCTCGATGGCCCCGTCCTTTTTGGCCATGTCCTCCGCTTTTCGTTACGTGTCGTCTTGTACGGTGCGAGCGCGGTCAACAGGCACGGAGATCACCGTGTCGGCGGACTGCGTCCGGCGCGTGTCGATGAGGGCCGAGCCCCACTCGCGGCCACAGCGAGACCCAAGAATTCTGAGCATGGAGACCGGCGGCATGCGCCAACGGTTGAGTTTACTCACGAGTCGACCGCGATGCCAAAACGGGCGAGTCGCGCCGGGAAGATCACCGGCGGCCCGGTGGTTGCAGCCAGCGTGAAACCCGTCCCGTTGTCCATCTTGGACCTGGCGCCTGTCAGCAGCAAAGGCGACACGACCGAGGCTCTCAACAACACCACCGAATTGGCGCGCCAGGCCGAGAGGTGGGGTTACCGGCGCTTCTGGGTGGCCGAGCACCACAACATGCCGGCGATCGCCAGCTCGTCACCGGCGGTGCTGCTGGCCCATCTGGCAGCCGCGACGAGCACCATCCGGGTCGGTTCCGGCGGGGTGATGCTGCCCAATCACGCGCCGTTGGTGGTGGCCGAGCAGTTCGGCACCCTGGAGTCCTTGCATCCCGGCCGGATCGACCTGGGCATCGGACGGGCGCCGGGGGCGGACCAGCGGACCGCGCTGGCGCTGCGCCGGACGATGCAGGGCCTGTCGGCCGAGGACTTCCCTGCGGAGCTGGCCGACCTGATCGCCATGCTGGCCGGCGACCCGGGCAGGCTGCAGGCCGTGCCGACCGCGGCCGGGCTGCCCCAGGTGTGGTTGCTGGGTTCCAGCGACTTCAGCGCGCGGCTGGCCGGGCTGCTAGGACTGCCGTTCTCTTTCGCCCATCATTTCTCGGCCGCCAGCACCGAGCCGGCGCTGGCGGTCTACCGCGGGAGCTTCCGTCCGTCGCAGTGGCTGGACGAGCCCCATGCGATGGTGGCGGTCCACGCCACCTGCGCCGACACCGACGAGGAGGCTGAGTACCTGGCCAAGCCAGGCTGGCTGGCCTTTCTACGGCTGCGCACCGGGGCGCCGATTCCGCTGCCCACCCCGGAGGAGGCCGCCGCCTACGAGTTCAGCCCGGCCGAGCTCGCCTTCGTCGAGCACCGCAAGGAGGGTCAGGCGCTCGGCTCACCAACGACGGTGGCCGCCCAGCTCAGCGAACTGCTCGGACGCACCGGCGCCGACGAGCTGATGCTCACCAACCAGATCTACGATCTGGCCCCTCGGCTTCGCTCTTACCAGTTGATCGCTGAGTTGAGCGAGCAGCCGGCCTTCGGTTCGGCCGAATCGGCGAGCCTCGCTAACTGATCGCCCCACTCACTTCGTGAGGCGGCGCCGCCTTCTCACACACTGACCCCCGCCGGCCGACGACCGGAGGTTCACTCAGCGGCGCCTCCGGTCGGCTCGCCGGCCTGGGTCGCTGAGTCAGCCCACAACCGGTACATCGCGAGCCGGTCGGCGTCGGTGTCCGGCGAGAAGAGCAGACCAGGCGGGCAGTCCAAGGCTCGTTCGATGGCGACTGCGGTGCGCAGTGAGCAGCTGTTACGCCGCCCGGTCACGAGATGGTTCACCGTGGAGTGGCTCAAACCGGCGCTTCGCGCCAGTTGCCGCTCCGAGATTCCCAGTAGGTCGATGTAGTCGGCGAGTGCTCGCCGGCTCCGTAGTTGCATGAATCCCCCGTTCGACACAATCCATCCGGCACCGGCCGGATTCGGGACTCAAGTTACCGGAAATGTCTGACGTCTTGTCACTTATCAGACACAGTCCAGCCGTGTCATTCCCCGGATGCGCGCCTGGCGCGGCGGGGGCGTTCGCAGATCCAGCGCTTCGACTATCCGCAGCAGACGGTTCGTCCACTGGCCGTCGCGTCCGGAGCCGCCTGATGAGATCGCGTGGGCCAGGCGCAAGCGAGATCACCAGCGGACGGAGACGCCTGCGGAGGCCCGGCGTGCCATCAGGTCTGATCCGGCCCGGATCAGCAGCTCGTCCAGGCCCTCACCCAGGCTGACCGAGACGCCCACGATGCAGACGACTCCAGCCTGGTCCAGCCTGGCGCGGACCCGCTCGGCGACGATGACGCCGACCGCCTCGATGTCCACCTGGACCAATGCCGCGACCTGGCGGGTCCCGTACCGCCCCACCGGATCGGTCGGCCGGAGGACGCCGAGCAGGCACTGGGCGATCGCGGCCTCGGTGCGAGGTCGCTCGGGATCGATGAGCACCAGCGCCACGCAACCCGGCGCGGTCGCGATGCTCTCGGCGGCCTGCACCCGCCAACCGGACTCAGACCACATGAAGGCGGCCCAGTCATAGGCCGACGTGGTCTTGATCGAGTCCCGCAGGGCGAAGCGGTGCGCGGCGAAGACGATCGGAAGCATCAGCGGGCAGGCTGCCGGGTACCAGTGCGTCACTATGGCCGCGGCGACTCCGATCGCCTTGGTGATCGAGTCCGCCAGCTGGTTACGGGGGCTGAGGAGCTGCCGGATCAGTCTGCGATCGTCGAACAGCCAGACCACTGCCGCGATCAGCGCGGAGTTGACCACAGTCCACGCCAGGACCGCGGTGAGGATGCCCAGGGCCCCGCCGACGTGCCGGTGGACGACCACGGCCACGCACGCCGCGGCGACCACGATGGCGACGCTGACGAGGTAACGCAGCGGCCGGCCACCGTTGACGCACTTGCGCGATGGCCACTCGGCGGCGTAGCAGACCAGGACCAGCGGCACGACGAGCCAGGCCGGAAGCATGAGAGCCCCCGGTATGGTCCAGACGTCCAGCCAGTTGTGCGCCTTGCCCGCAGTGAAGCCGCGTCGCAGCCGTTCAACATGCCGCGTTGAGAGTGAGCAGGAGACACTGAGACCGGCGAGAATAGCGAAGACGCCGAGGTGATAGGCGGTCACATCTGTCACCAGGAGTCGCTATTCAAGGGAGGTGACATGGATGAACAGCATTGAATGGCCCTGATCTGACCGACCCGGCGGCGGGGGTACGTGGTCATTCAACCGTGCACCCCTGCTTCCGGTGAAGAAAGTTCCAAGCGGTCTGTTTTGAGTGTGATCGACGGTACATCACCAGTAAATGGTCTGTCACTGGTGCGATCTGGCCGTGAGCTCAGGAGGCAGGGTCTCCCGCTGGCCGAGCGGACGGTATTAGCCGATAGTGTCTACATCATGTCTGCACGTACCGGATCCCTGACCGGCCGCGGCACGCCCCCGCGCCTTGCCGGACCGCGATGAGCACGCTGTCGGAACTGCTGCAGGCTGAGAACTCCAAGGGCCTCAGCGCCCGCGCCATCTCGCAGGCGGCGCGAGAGCTCGGATTCACCCTCAACCACGACACCGCCGCGCGCTACCTGCGAGGCGAGCACGGAACCCCGGACGAGTCGACGCTGCGCGCCTTCTCCACCGTGCTGGGGATCTCGCTGGGCAAGCTTCGCCGGGCCGCCTCGCTGCCCGCCGATGTCACCGAGCCCTACCAGCCGCCGGCCGAAGCCGACCGGCTCAACCGCCGCCAGCGTCGGGCGGTCGACGAGGTCATCCGGGCGATGCTGCAGGCCCCACCGGCCGACCAACCCGTCACTGACCTCGACACCCGTCGCGGCAAGGGACCGACGCGCAAGGCCGCCCGCCGCGGCCCGGCCGAGCCCCCCGGACGCTGACCGGCCCTGGCTGACCCTGCCGGCGCTCACCCGGCAACGGCCAAGGCGGCGCCCTCGATCACCGGATCGCGCACGTCTTCCAGCGTTGAGCGGCTAATGTCTACAACATGGCTGCAGGTACGGACGTCAGCGGCAGTGGGCCGAGCGACTCGATGAAGCTCGGAGCCGCCTGGTGACCGCCCTGTCTGAGCTGTTGCAGGCCTCGAACACCGCAAGCCTGAGCGCCCGCACCATCGCCCGCAATGCCCGCGAGCTCGGATTCAGCCTCAACCACGACACCGCGGCGAGGTACCTGAGGGGAAATCACGGCAGCCCGGACGAGTCCACGCTGCTGGCCCTGTCCAAGGTGCTCAAGGTGCCTATGACCAAGCTCCGGGCGGCGGCCGCCCTGCCACACGAGGAGATCGAGCCCTACCGGCCACCCGCTGAGTCAAGTCGGCTCAACCGCCGGCAACGACGGGCGGTGGACGAGATCATCCGGGCGATGCTCCAGCCGAGCGAGACAGGCAAGCAGGTGGCCGAACTCGACGCCGCCCGCGCCAAGAAGGCGGCGCCGCGAGCAGCCCGGCGCGGCGCCGTGGAGCCACCTCAACGCTGAGGTCAACGGCTCCGCAGGATCGTCAGAGGCCTGCTCAATACTGCTCGCATGACCTCGCACTCCCGCGGCCGATCTCACCTGACCATCGCAGCCGACCTGGCCTGCCCGTACGATCCCTGGGCCGATCTGCGGCAGAACTGGCCACATGTCAAGGTCGTCATCGAGCCGATGACCGGTGATCTGCTGGGTGAGGTGCGCGAGGACGGACGGCTCATCGCCTTGCGCGCCGACACCTCCGCGGCGCAGCGCAGGTGCACCCTCACCCATGAGCTGGTCCACCTGGAACGGGGCATCCTCGACTGCGGCCCCTGGCTTCAGCGCGAAGAGGGCCTGGTGCATGCGGAGGTGAGCCGACGCCTGATCCCGCTGGCCGGCCTTGCCGCGGCGATCCGGACGCTGGGCGGCGCCGATGATCCTGCCGCGCTCGCGCAGTGCCTGGATGTGGACAGCGAAACGCTGGCGATCCGCCTCAGTCGGCTGAGCAGCCTCGAGCGCAAGGCGCTGCGCCGGTCGCTGGCCAGCCAGAGCCTGCTGTGGTCGGTGGCCTGAGCAGCCGAGCCTGGCTCCTATCCTGCCGGCGCGCCGCGGCGGCTTGACCAACGCCAGCCTTGCCCGGCACGGTGACAATGTCTGTTGTATGCTACATTGTCAGACAGCAGCTAGTGGGACTGCGAGCATGAGGACTGCAGGGCGCATGAGGACCGCAGGGCGCGTGAGGACTGCAGGGCGCGTGACCAAGCCTCGGGGGAGGGGTCGGGCGGCATGGCGGTAGCGGCAAGTCGGTGACCCCGATCGCGGGCGGCGACGATCGAGCCGCCACTGCCATGCCGCCCACTACCCCGGCCGGGGCCGGCGGGTCACTGCGAAAGGCTCAGGGCGAAGAACTCCGCCGGATCGACCCACCAGTGCGTCAGGTTCAGCCCTGCCAGGGCCAGCTCAGCGGTGATGCCCTCACGGCGGAACTTCGAGGAGATCTCGGTGAGCAACTCCTCCCCCGCGTCGAAGTGCACGTCCAAGCCGATCCTGGAGAACCGCGCCCAGACCTCACGAGCGGCTCTCAACCGCATCTCGATCCGCTCGTCCAGCCGATTCCACACCGCTCGGTGGTCAAACGCCTCGATCGGCAGGTCGCCGCCGAGTTCCCGGTTGAGCACCCGCAGCACGTTGAGGTTGAATGCCGCCGTGACACCAGCGGCGTCGTCATAGGCAGGCACCAGGATCTCGGCAGGCTTGACCAGGTCGGTGCCCAGCAGCAGCACGTCGCCGGGTTCGAGCGCCGATCGAACGCCGCTGAAGAATGAGGCCCGCTCGGCTGGATCGAGGTTGCCGATGGTGGAGCCGAGGAAGACGATGGCGGTCCGCCCGGTCTTGGCCAACCCGTCCAGATGCCGGGTGAAGTCCGCTCGGATGGGCAGCACGTCGGCCGCCGGATAGCGCGCCGCCAGGCTGACCGCGGCCTCGGACAGCGCGCTCGCCGAGACGTCCACCGTGATGATCCGGCGCAGCGTGCCGCCCCGCTGCCAGGCGTCCAGCAGCAGCCGGGTCTTGATCGATGACCCCGAGCCCAGCTCGATCACGGTCTCCACCGGCGCCGCCGAGGCGATGTCATCAGCGTGCGCCTGAAGGATCTGCGCCTCGGTTCGGGTCGGGTAGTACTCCGGCAGCTCGGTGATCTGCTCGAACAACTGGCTGCCGCGGGCGTCGTAGAACCACCGTGGAGGCAACGACTTGGGGATGCTGGTGAGTCCGGTCCGAGCATCTTCGGCCAGCTCGTCAGTGGCGCCGGCCGAATCGAGGAAGCTGTCATCGACGCTGATGGACATGGCTCTCACTTTCTGCCTCATCGCGGGCTGGCAGCGGGAGCGGGCGGTGGCGCACCCCGCTGCGGTCGGCGGTCACAAGCTGGCCGTCCGGAAGCGGCTGCCAACCTGGGGAATCGTCGAACGGCTCGCTGGCGACCAGCACGGCCTCGGCCGAGTGGCGCCACCACAGCGAGTGGGTCACCGTGGTGCCGTAGATGTGCCGGCCGTCGGTGAGCAGGGTCGTCAGCCTGGAGCCCGGCGCGGCGGCCAGCACCTCGGTGACCAGGCTGCCCAGCGCAGAGGCCGGGTCCTCGGACGCTGCCAGCCGCTGGTGGAGCACTGCCCACAGCAGGGACGCGTCGGTCAGCACCTGCATGCTCAGCAGCTCACGCCGGGGCACGCCGTCAACGAGCCAGACCGCGGAGTCGGGCCAGCCGGCTATCGCGCCGTTGAGGCTGAACAGCCACTGGCCGTCGGTGAACGGGGCGCAGGCGGCTTCGGCGACCGGCATGCCGGCAGTGGCGTTGCGGACGGCGCCCAGCACGCCGGAAGCCACCGTGGCGCGCGCCAGCTCGGCGAACCCGGCGTCCTGCCAGATCGGCGCCGCGCGCCGATACCGCCGGGCCTCGGCCGGAGCGGCAGGTGACGGTTGCGCGGACTCACCGGCGGCGCGGGCGGAGGAGTTCTCAGCCGGCCCAGAGTCCGGTCGCGGACCCGCCCCGGCTGCGAACCAGCCGGCTCCGAAGCCGTCGGCGTTGACCGTGCCCCCGCCACGCATGTCACTCGGGGCATAGCTCTGCACGGCCAGCGAGTGCGGCGGGTCCAGCATGAGCTCCGCCAGGGTCACCGGCAGCCCCAGATAGGCGAAATGACGGCACATCGCGGACGATCAGCTCGGCTCGGCGTCGCGGGCGGTCCGGAAACCGGCGAAGATCTGCCGCCGGATCGGGTAATCCCAGTTGCGGAAGGTGGCTCGGCAGGCGGCCTGATCGGTGCCGAACGAGCCTCCACGCAGGACGTGGTAATCCTCACCGAAGAAGACCTTGGAGTACTCGGCGTACGGGAACACCTCGAAGCCGGCGTAGGCCGCGAAGGTCGAGGAGGTCCACTCCCAGACATCGCCGATCAGCTGACGCACGCCGTAGGCCGACGCGCCCGCAGGGTAACTGCCGGCCGGCGCCGGGCGCAGGTGCCGCTGCCCGAGGTTGGCCCGTTCAGGTGTCGGGTTCTCATCCCCCCACGGGTAGCGACGCGAGCGTTGGGAGACCGGGTCCCAGCGGGCCGCTTTCTCCCACTCGATCTCAGTGGGCAGCCGGCGACCGGCCCACGCGGCATAGGCCTGCGCCTCGTACAGGCACACATGCACCACCGGCTCGTCATCCTGCACCGGGATCAGGTTGCCGAAGCAGTGCCGCCACCACGAGCCGCTGTCATCCCTGCTCCAGAACAGCGGCGCGGTCAGACCCGCGCGCTGACGATGCGCCCAACCGGGCGCGGTCCACCAGCGCCGCTGGTCATAGCCGCCGGAGTCGATGAACCGCTGGTAGTCGCCGTTGGTCACCGGCGTCGTGTCGAGATAGAAGGCGTCGACGTGCACCGTGTGGGCCGGCCGCTCATTGTCCAGAGCCCAGGCCTCCGTCGAGGTGCCCATGGTGAACTCACCCGCGGGTATCAGCGCCTGGCCGGCCAGAGCCGTCGTGTCAGCCGGCCCCGGCAGCGGCGCCTGCAGGGGCGGTCCGCAGCGGCGCAGCTGATGGGTGGCCAGCATGGTCTCGTCATGCTGCTGCTCATGCTGCACCACCATGCCGAACGCGAAACCGGAGTCGGTCAGCCGGCTGACGTTCAAAGGGGCCCGGTCCAGAACGTCGAGCACCTTCTCCCGGACCTGGCTGACGTAGCTGCGGGTCTGGGCAGGTGAGAGCAACGGCAACGACGGACGCTCGGCGCGGGAGTTCTTGAACGCGTCATACATCTGGTCGATGTCGGCGCGGACCGCCTCTTGACCGCCGACGTCGCGCACCAACCAGATCTCCTCCTGGTTGGCGATGTGGGCGTAGTCCCACACCAGTGGCGACATCAACGGCGAATGCTGGGCGATCAACTCCGGCTCGTCCACGGCGTCGGTCAACGCCGTGCTGCGCAGCCGGGCTCGGGTCAGCTCCCCGGCGATATGCTCACGCAGCGCGGCGTCACTGAGCTGGCGCAGATCCGCGCCACCGGTCGGCGAGGTCATGGGCGTCCCTCCGCGCTCAGCTCTTCCAAGGCCGGGCTGACAGCCTCGCAGAGCCTGCGGCGCAGCACCCGGTCCACCTTGTCACGGACCGCCGGCGGCAGGCGGAGGCCGTTCAGCCCCGGAGCCGCGATGTCGTGCAAGCGCGCGGCGATGGCCCGCAGCACGGGGTCAGCCAGGCCATGCTCGGTGGCCTCCTGCCAGCGGTCAGCGCCTTCGGCGCAGCAACGCAGCACCTGCTGGACCGACTGCGGGCCAGCGAACAGCGCCGCCAGCAACGCCAGCGGCGCCATCCACTCATCGCCGGGCTGGGCGTCGAGGTAGCGGATCTCCAGGTAACCCTGTGGCCGCACCGGCGGGAACAGCATCGACAGGTGCAGGTCGATGTCGGCGGTGCTCAGCAGCTCGCCCGACTCGATCCACTCCCGCAGCGTCAACGGCTGCTCCAGACGCCAGTCTCCGGCCTCCCGCCGCCGGGCCAGAACCTGGGAGTCCAGGACTCGTTCGACGTAGCTGTCCAGAGCGGTCGACTTCGGGGGCAGCGTGCGTGGGGGGTCCAGCCGCCACCAGGACGACATCCTGGTCGAGGCCGCGGCCGGCACCAGCTCGCCAGCCGTTCGGGGAGAGTTGGCGAAGGCGGCCAACAGCACCGGGCCGAGTTGGTGGGCCGCTCGCCATCGATCAGCGGCTTGGGCGTGGGTGCCGAGGTCCAGGCAGATCTGGGCGGCTGCGGTGGAGCACATCATCACCCGGCCGGCCGGGCCGAACTCGTCGAATCTGGCGGCCATCGCGTCATAGCGTGGGGTCTTGAGAATTCGGTGCGGTTGCCGGTACGGGTCTGCCGCCAGGTCGGAGAGCTCGAAGCCGGACGGCGCGAGCAACGCCCGCAGGACCTGGATGTCGGCGCTCATGGCGGTGATGAGACCGGTGGCCGAAGCCGCGGGCAGGGACGAGATCTCGAGTTGACCACCGGGTTCGACGGTGACCAGGCCACCGTGTGGCAGCGGGAGGGCGGGGCTGCGGGGAACCAGGGTGGTGGGGGCGTGCGGGCCGAGCAGCGTCGCGAGCGTCTGGGCGTCCGGCCGCCGGTCGAGGTCGTGCGGGTCGATGACGAGCCATTCCAGCTCGATCCCGATCTTGGCGGGTGGACCGTGCTTGAAGCAGACGCGGGTGACGTAGGAGCCTGCTTCAGCGACGGTCCGGATCGGCTGAGAATCGCGCATGCCGGGCGCGTCGATGCTCATGGCCGCCTCCGTTCACTGGGTCGGATAGGTCATCCCAACCTAGCGCGCGCTCCCGGCGACGGCCACCGGCTCAGGGCCGGCGCCACCGAGCGGTGAGCTCAGTCGGCAAGAGCGCTGATCGGCGCCCCGCGGGCGCTCAGCTCGGCCCGGCCGCCGTCCTGGGCAGTCAGCACCCACAGCCCGTCCGGCAGCAACGCCACCGTGTGCTCCCAGTGGGCGGACAGGGAGCCGTCGGCGGTCTGCACCGTCCAGTTGTCGGACAGCTGCCGGGTCTGGGGCGAGCCGAGGGTGATCATCGGCTCGATGGCCAGGGTCATCCCGGCCACCAGTTGCGGCCCCTTGCCGGGCTTTCCGTAATTGAGGATGTGCGGGTCCATGTGCATCGCGGTGCCGATGCCGTGCCCGCCATAGCCGGTGACGATGCCGAAGTCGCCTGCGCCGCGCACCGAGGTCTGCACCGCATGGGAGATGTCGCTGAGCCGGCCACCGACCTGAGCGGCGGCGAGGCCGTCCCACAGCGCGGCGCGGCAGGCCTGCGACAGCGCCAGCGCGTCGGCAGCCGCCTCGCCGACCGCGACGGTGACCGCGGCGTCCCCGTGCCAGCCGTTGACGATCGCTCCGAAGTCCAGTGAGATCAGGTCGCCGTCGACCAGCACGTCGTCCCGGCTGGGGATTCCGTGCACCACGTTGGCATTGCGTGAGGAGCAGATGACGCCGGGGAACGGCGGCGGGCCGGAGTACCCGAGAAAGGACGACACGGCTCCGGCCTCAGCCAGCACTTGCCGAGCGATCTGGTCCAGTTCGTAGGTCGACACCCCGGGCCTGGCCGCCTCGGTCATGGCCGCCAACCCCGTCGCGACCACCAAGCCAGCGGCTCGCATCGACCTGATCTGATCAGGCGTCTTCAATTCGATGTCGTCGCGGCGGCGTCGCACGGTGGTTCAGGACATCGCTTTGGTCAGGGCCGCGATCGCGCGCTCGGTGACGTCCTCGACCGGGCCCAGCGCGTCCACGACCACCAGCTGACTGCGGCCGTCGTAGAACTGGATCAGCGGCGCGGTCTGCTCGGCATAGACGTCCAGCCGGTGCCGGACGGTCTCGGCCAGGTCGTCGTCGCGCTGGAACAGCTCGCCGCCGCACAGGTCACAGGCCCCGTCTGACTTCGTGGGGTCGTACTCGATGTGCCAGATGTGGCCGCACTTGCGGCACATCCGACGCCCGGACAGCCGGCGCACGACCTCTTCGTTGTCGACTTCGAGTTCCAGCACGACGTTGAGCGAGACACCCATGTCGCCGAGCACCGAATCGAGCTCGTAGGCCTGGGCCACGTTGCGTGGGAAGCCGTCGAGCAGAAAGCCGGTGGCGGTGTCCGGCTCTCCCAGCCGGTCACGCACCATCGCGATGGTCACCGCGTCGGGAACCAGGTCCCCGGCGTCCATGTAGGACTTAGCGAGCTTGCCGAGCTTGGTGCCGCCGGAGACGTTGGCTCTGAAGATGTCGCCGGTGGAGATCTGCGGAATGGAGAAGCGTTCGGCGATGAAGCCGGCCTGGGTTCCCTTGCCCGCGCCCGGGGGTCCTACAAGGACGAGTCGCACTAGGTTCTCACCGGTCCACTCCGCCTCGTCAGCGCCTGGGACCGCCGGCTGGGCTGCCGACGGGGACGACGCCTCGCCATTAACGCAAGAACCCTTCGTAGTTGCGCTGCATGAGCTGGCTCTCGATCTGCTTGACGGTGTCCAGCGCCACACCCACCATGATCAGCACGGCCGTGCCGCCGAAGGGGAAGTTCTGGTTGTTGCCGCCGGTCATCGAGAAGAAGAAGTTCGGTATCACGGCGATGATGCCGAGGTAGAGCGCGCCCGGCAGCGTGATCCGCGAGAGGACGTACTGCAGGTATTCCGCAGTCGGCCGGCCGGGGCGGATGCCGGGGATGAAACCGCCGTACTTCTTCATGTCGTCGGCTCGCTCCTCCGGGTTGAAGGTGATGCCGACGTAGAAGTAGGTGAAGAAGATGATCAGCAGGAAGTAGATCGTGATGTGGATCCAGTCCTGCTGGTTGAGCAGGTGGTTGGTGATCCACAGCTGCAGGCCCGACGTGCTGCTGCCGTTGAGCTGGGAGAGCAGCTGCGGGATGTAGAGCAGCGAGGAGGCGAAGATGACCGGGATGACGCCGGCCATGTTGACCTTCATCGGCAGGTAGGTGGAGGTGCCGCCGTACATCCGGCGCCCGATCATCCGCTTGGCGTACTGCACCGGAATCCGGCGCTGCGCCTGCTCGACGAACACCACCGCCGCGATGATCGCAAAGCCCAGCATCAGGATCAGGATGAAGGCGAAGGCGCCGGAGTTCTTCAGGATCGCTTGGCCCTCGGAGGGGATCCGAGCCGCGATCGAGGCGAACATCAGGATCGACATGCCGTTGCCCACGCCGCGGTCGGTGATCAACTCACCGAGCCACATCACCACCGCGGTGCCGGCCGTCATTATGACGACCATGGTGCCCAGGGCGAAGATCGACTCGCTGTAGAGCGGCTCGCAGTCGACCGAGCCGGAGAACAGCTGACCCGAGCGCGCCAGGGCGATGAAGCCGGCGGACTGCAGGATCGCCAGGCCGATGGTGAGGTACCTGCTGTACTGGGTCAGCTTCTGCTGCCCGGACTGGCCCTCTTTCTTCAACGCCTCGAACCGAGGGATCACCACGACCAGAAGTTGGATGATGATGCTCGCGGTGATGTAGGGCATGATGCCCAGCGCGAACACCGACAGCTTCAGCAGCGCGCCGCCTGAGAACAGGTTGATGAGCGCGTAGGCCGTCTGGCTGGCGCCGCTGGCCGTCTTGATGCAGGCGTTGATCGCGACTGTGTCGGTGTTGGGCGTCGGAACCGCCGCGCCCAGCCGGTACAGCCCGATCATGGCAAGGGTGAAGAGCAGCTTCTTACGCAGGTCTGGCGTCCGGAAAGCAGACGCGAAAGCGCTGAGCACACATCCTCCTGCGCGGGGGTCGAGGTAAATCCGTTTTGTGAAGTTCGGGTCGGTCGCCGGGCCCGGGCCTGCTGTACGGACGTCGGGGCGGTGGCCTCGGTGCGAGCCTAACAGTCGAGCGCTTTGCACCACCGTTCGTAGGCGGCCCGTGGCGATACGCAGTGGGCCGGACAGTTACCTGTCCGGCCCTACCACGGGTGCCTAGCGGCTCATCCGGTGAGGATGGGCAGCCGGTGCTACAGCGTGCTCACGCTTCCGCCAGCCGCCGCGATCTTCTCCGCGGCGCTGGCTGAGAAGGCATGGGCCGTCACGTCGAGCTTGACGCCACCGAGGTCGCCGGTGCCCAGGACCTTGATCGGGGAGCCCTTGCGCACCGCTCCAGCCTCGATCATCGCCTCGGGTGAGACCGCTCCCCCGTTGGGGAAGAGCTCGGCCAGCTTGGCGACGTTGACGACCTGGAACTCGACCCGGAACGCGTTACGGAAACCCTTGAGCTTGGGCAGCCGCATGTGAATCGGCATCTGGCCGCCCTCGAAGCCGGCCGGAACCTGGTACCGCGCCTTCGATCCCTTGGTGCCGCGGCCGGCGGTCTTGCCTCGCCTGCCGCCCTCACCACGACCCACCCGGATCTTGGCCGACTTCGAGCCGGGCGCGGGGCGCAGGTGATGAACCTTCAGCAAACCGTCACTCATGACTTACTCAACCTCCTCGACCGAGACCAGGTGGGTCACGGTCTGGACCATGCCGCGGATCTCGGGCCGGTCTTCTTTGACGACGACGTCGCGAACTCGCTTCAGCCCGAGGGAACGCAGCGTCTGGCGCTGGTTGTCCTTGGAGCCGATCTCCGAGCGCAGCTGGGTGATCTTCAGACGGGCCATCGCTCAGCCCCCCTGTCCGGCACGGGCGCGCAGCAGACCCGCCGGAGCGACGTCCTCCAGCGGCAGGCCCCGACGAGCGGCCACCTCTTCGGGACGGACCAGCTGCTTCAGGGCCGCCTCGGTGGCGTGCACGATGTTGATCGGGTTGTCCGAGCCGAGGGACTTGCTGAGGATGTCGTGGATGCCGGCGCACTCCAGGACGGCTCGCACCGGCCCGCCGGCGATGACGCCGGTACCGGGGCTGGCCGGCTTGAGCAGGACCACTCCGGCGGCCTTCTCACCCTGCACCGGGTGCGGGATGGTCAGGGCGATCCGGGGCACCTTGAAGAAGTTCTTCTTGGCTTCCTCGACGCCCTTGGCGATCGCGGCCGGAACTTCCTTGGCCTTGCCGTAGCCGACGCCCACAGTGCCGTCACCGTCACCGACGACGACCAGCGCAGTGAAGCTGAACCGACGACCGCCCTTGACGACCTTGGCGACCCGGTTGATGGTGACGACACGCTCGAGCAGCGCGCTCTTCTCAGGAGCGGAACGGCCGTCCCGGCGGTCGCGGCCGCCTCGCTCGTTGCCGCCGGCGCGCTCGTTGCCACCGGTGCGGGGGCCGCGCTGCGTTCCTTGGGTTGCGGAGGCCATCAGGCTGTTCCCTCACTGTTGCTGGACATGTGCGTGCGATTGCTCTTGGGGAGGCGGCTCATCAGAACTCCAAACCGCCTTCGCGGGCGGCGTCGGCGAACGCCGCGATCCGGCCGGTGTAGGTGTTGCCCCCACGGTCGAGCACCACCTTGGTGACGCCGGCAGCCTTGGCCGACTCGGCGACGGCGGCGCCGACCTGACGGGCCTGGGCGGTCTTGTCGCCGTCGGTCAGCTTGAAGGTCGAGGCAGAGGCCAACGTGATGCCCTTGCTGTCATCGACCAGCTGCACGTACAGGTGCCGGGCTGAGCGGCTGACGACCAGCCGGGGCCGGCTCTCGGTGCCGACGACCTTCTTGCGCAGCCGGAAATGCCGGCGTGCCTTACCGGTGCGGCGAGTGGCCGAGACTCCGGCCGAACGTCGTGCGCGCTTGACGATGCCTGAGGCAGCCATTACTTACCCGTCTTTCCGGCCTTGCGGCGGATGACCTCACCCTGGTAACGCACGCCCTTGCCCTTGTAAGGGTCAGGCTTGCGCAACTTGCGGATGTTGGCGGCCACTTCGCCGACCTTCTGCTTGTCGATGCCTTCGACGGCGAACCGGGTCGGGGAGTCGACTCTGAACGAGATGCCCTCGGGCGCGGTGATCAGGACCGGGTGGCTGAAACCCAGAGCGAACTCCAGGTCACCGCCCTTGGCCGCGACCCGGTAACCGGTGCCGACGATCTCGAGATTCTTGATGTAGCCGGAGGTGACTCCGACCACCATGTTCGCGATCAACGTCCGGGACAGCCCGTGCAGCGACTTGGACACCCGCTCGTCGTCGGGACGGACCACGTTCAACGTGCCGTCCTCCTGAGCGATCGTGATCGGCTCGGAGAGGACGTGCGAAAGGCTGCCCTTGGGGCCCTTGACGGTGACGTGCTGGCCGTCGATCGCGACCTCCACCCCGCTCGGGACCGGGATCGGCAGCTTGCCGATGCGACTCATGTTGGGGCTCCCCTACCAGACGTAGGCGAGGACTTCCCCACCCACTCCACGCTTGGCGGCCTGCCGGTCGGTCAACAGACCGGACGAGGACGAGATGATGGCGATGCCCAGGCCGCCGAGCACCCGGGGCAGTCCGGTGGACTTGGCGTACACCCGAAGTCCGGGCTTGGACACTCGGCGCACGCCGGCGATGCTGCGCTCGCGATTGGGGCCGTACTTCAGGTTCAGGGTCAGCACCTTGCCGGGCAGGTCGCCCTCGGTGTCGGTCACCTGGAAGCCTGAGATGTAACCCTGCTGCTGCAGGATCTCGGCGATGTGAGCCTTGAGCTTGCTGTGGGGCATGGACACCGTGTCGTGAAACGCCGAGTTGGCGTTACGCAGACGGGTCAGCATGTCGGCGATGGGGTCCGTCATCGTCATGAGACGGCCTCGCGGTTCGGGACGGCGAAGAGCTGATTCATCAAGGTCTTACCTCTCTCGGAGCGGTTCCCGGCGATCCGGCATCCGGACGGGGCCTGCTTCGAAGCAAATGGACAACCAGACAAGTTTGCCTGATCGCTGCTCGATTGAGAAATCGAGATCGTGCGGCTGAACAGGGAGCGGTCTACCAGCTCGACTTGGTCATGCCGGGCAGCTCGCCGGCATGGGTCATCTCACGCAGGCAGATCCGGCAGAGTCCGAACTTCTTGTAGACAGCCTGGGACCGACCGCAGCGCTGGCACCGGGTGTACCCGCGAACCGCGAACTTCGGCTTTGCCGCCGCCTTGATCCTGAGTGAAGTCTTGGCCATGACCTAGTTCTCCTTGAACGGAAAGCCGAGCGCCCGAAGCAGCGCGCGACCCTCATCGTCGTTTTTCGCCGTTGTCACGACGGTGATGTCCATGCCGCGCGGGCGATCGATCGTGTCGGGGTCGATCTCGTGGAACATGGACTGCTCGTTGAGGCCGAAGGTGTAGTTGCCGTTGCCGTCGAACTGCTTGGGCGAGAGCCCGCGGAAGTCACGGATTCGGGGCAGCGCCAGGCTCAGCAGCCGGTCCAGGAACTCCCACATGCGGTCACCCCGCAGGGTCACCTTCGCGCCGATCGGCATGCCCTCGCGCAGCTTGAACTGGGCGATGGAGACGCGGGCCTTCTGCACGAGCGGCTTCTGACCGGTGATCAGGGTCAGGTCACGCACCGCCCCGTCCATCAGCTTGGCGTCCTTGGCGGCCTGCCCGACTCCCATGTTCACGACGATCTTGACGACGCCGGGGACCTGCATGGGGTTGGCGTAGGAGAACTCGCTCTGCAGCGCAGGCACGATCTCCTGGCGGTAGCGCAGCTTCAACCGCGGCGCCGGCACCGCAGTGGTGCTTGCCTCGGTGCTCATCACAGGTCCTTTCCAGTGCGGCGGGCAACGCGGACGTTGCGGCCGGTCTCTTCATCTCGGCGGTAGCCGACCCGGGTGGCCTGGCCGTCCACCACCAGCATCACGTTGCTGGCGTCGACCTTGGCTTCCTGGGTCACGATCCCGCCGGTCTTGGCTCCCCGGGCGTTGGCTGAGACCGGGGTGTGCTTGGTGACCCGGTTGACGCCCTCGACGATGACCTTGTTCTCGGCGGGGTACGACGCGATCACCTTGCCGGTCTTTCCGCGGTCCTTGCCTGCGATGACGACGACCTCGTCGCCTTTCTTGATCTTCATGGCTACAGCACCTCCGGAGCCAGCGAGATGATCTTCATGAACTTCTTGTCGCGTAACTCGCGCCCGACCGGGCCGAAGATGCGGGTGCCGCGAGGCTCGCCGTCTGCCTTGATCAGCACGGCGGCGTTCTCGTCGAACTTGATGTAGGAGCCATCGGCACGCCGACGCTCCTTCACCGTCCGGACGATGACGGCCTTGACGACGTCACCCTTCTTGACACCGGCGCCGGGCAAAGCGTCCTTGACGGTGGCGACGATGATGTCGCCGATGCCCGCGTAGCGCCGACCCGAGCCGCCCAACACCCGGATGCACAAGATCTCCTTGGCGCCGGTGTTGTCGGCGACGCGCAGTCGCGACTCCTGCTGAATCACAGCCTTACTCCCAAAATCGTGGCTAACCAGGCCTCGTGGCGGGCCCTTACTATGCCGTCTTGCTCCCGCCCGGGTCGCCGGGCGGAACGTTGTCTCTTACTTGGCGCGCTCGATGATCTCCACCACGCGCCAGCGCTTGGTGGCCGACAGCGGGCGGGTCTCCATCAACAGCACCCGGTCGCCGACGCCGGCCGAGTTGGCCTCGTCGTGAGCCTTGAGCTTGTTGGTGCGCCGGATGACCTTGCCGTAGAGCGGGTGCTTGACCCGGTCCTCGACCGCGACCACCACCGTCTTGTCCATCTTGTCGCTGACGACCAGGCCCTCACGGACCTTGCGGTCGGCGTCGCGAACGGTCTCGGTGGTAGCCGGGGTTGCGTCCGTGCTCATGCCGCGCCTCCTTCAGGTGCTACCGACAGGCCTAGCTCGCGCTCGCGCAGGATCGTGTAGATCCGCGCGATGTCGTGCCGCACGACGCGCAGCCGCCGGTTGTTGTCCAGTTGTCCGGTCGCCATCTGGAAGCGCAGGTTGAACAGCTCTTCCTTGAACTCCCGCAGCCGGGTCTGCAGTTCCGCGTCGTGCAGCTCGCGAAGCTCGCTGGTGTTGGACGTGGTAGCCATCAGAACTCCTCCCGCTTCACGATCCGGCACTTCATGGGCAGCTTGTGGATGGCCCGGGTCAGGGCCTCTTTGGCCGTCTTCTCATCCGGGTAGGACAGCTCGAAGAGCACCCGTCCCGGCTTGATGTTGGCGATCCACCATTCCGGCGAACCCTTACCCGAACCCATCCGGGTCTCGGCAGGCTTCTTGGTCAGCGGGCGGTCTGGGTAGATGTTGATCCAGACCTTGCCACCACGGCGGATGTGCCGGTTGATGGCGATACGCGCCGACTCGATCTGGCGGTTGGTGATGTAGGCAGGCTCGAGCGCCTGAACGCCGTACTCGCCGAAGGTGACACGGGTGCCACCCTTGGCAGGCCCGGTGCGATCCGGGTGGTGCTGCTTGCGGTGCTTAACCCGCCGTGGGATCAACATGTGTCAGCCCTCAGTGTTTTCGGTGTTCTCAGCTGCCGGCGCGACGGCGTCGGCCGCCGGCGTCTCAGCGGTGTCGGTCACCGGCGCCTCGACGGCCCGGCCTTCGACGGCCAGCGCGTCGACCACTGGCGAGTCAACCGGCTCGGTGTCAAGCACCGCGGTCGCCAACGGAGCATCGCCGGCGTCGGCCGCGCGGCCTGCCTCGGTCGAGACGCCGGTGGTGCCCTGCGAGCCGGAGCGGCGGGGCCGGGCAGGCCGGTCACGACGCTGGCGCAGAGCCTCGGCCGCGACTGCGGCCTCGCGCTCGGTACGCGAGCCGGTGGGAACCTCGCCCTTGTAGATCCAGACCTTCACGCCGATCCGGCCGAAGGTCGTGCGGGCCTCGTAGAAGCCGTAGTCGATATTGGCGCGCAGGGTGTGCAACGGCACCCGGCCTTCGCGGTAGAACTCCGAGCGGCTCATCTCGGCGCCGCCGAGGCGACCGGAGCACTGCACCCGGATGCCCTTGACCCCTGGGCTCTTCAAGGTCGACTGCATGCTCTTGCGCATCGCGCGACGGAAGCTGACGCGGTTGGACAGCTGCTCGGCCACGCCCTGGGCGACCAGCTGGGCATCGGCTTCGGGGTTCTTGACCTCGAGGATGTTCAGCTGGACCTGCTTGCCGGTGAGCTTCTCCAGCTCGCCGCGGATCCGGTCGGCCTCAGCGCCCCGGCGACCGATCACGATGCCCGGCCGCGCGGTGTGGATGTCGACCCGGACCCGGTCACGGGTCCTCTCGATCTCCACCTTGGCGATCCCGGCTCGCTCCATCCCCTTGGACATCAGGCGACGGATCGCGACGTCCTCCTTGACGTACTCGGCGTAGTTCTTGTCGGCGAACCAGCGACTCTTCCAGTCGGTGGTGATGCCGAGGCGGAACCCGTTCGGGTTTACTTTCTGCCCCATTAGCGGGTGCTCCCCTTCTTGCCGGTGTTGCGCGAAGACGAGCCGGCCTTCGCGACTCTCTCTACGCTCTCGACCTCGATGGTGATGTGGCTGGTGCGCTTGCGGATCCGGAAGGCCCGTCCCTGCGCCCGCGGCTGGAACCGCTTGAGAGTCGGGCCCTCATCGACGAAGGCCCGCGAGACGATCAGCGTCTCGGGATCGAGGTTGAAGTTGTTCTCAGCGTTGGCGATCGCGGAGGCCAGCACCTTCGCAACCGGCTCAGACGCTGCCTGCGGTGCGAACTTGAGCACCGAAAGCGCATCCGATGCCGGCTTGTTGCGAATCAGGTCGATGACGCGACGCGCCTTCATGGGCGTCACGTTGACCTGCGACGCCCGCGCGAAGGCGGTCCGCACAGCTGCGTCGGGTTCGTTGGCTGCCATCTGCGATATCCCTTAAGTCTGACTGATTGATCGGTGTGAACGAATCGGATGAAGCGGCGCGACTACCGGCGGGACCGGCGGTCATCCTTGATGTGACCCCGGAAGGTGCGGGTCGGGGCGAACTCGCCGAGCTTGTGGCCGACCATGCCCTCGGTGACGAACACCGGGACATGCTTGCGGCCGTCATGCACCGCGATGGTGTGACCCAGCATGTCCGGAATGATCGTCGAGCGCCGCGACCAGGTCTTGATCACGTTCTTGCTGCCCTTGTCGTTCTGGACATCCACCTTCTTGAGCAGGTGGTCGTCGACGAAGGGGCCCTTCTTGAGCGAGCGAGGCATGGCTGGTCCTAACGCTTCTTGTTTGACTTGCGGCGGCGGACGATCATCGAGTCGCTCGCCTTACGGGAACGGGTGCGGCCTTCAGGCTTGCCAGCCGGGTTGACCGGGTGCCGGCCACCAGAGGTCTTGCCCTCACCACCGCCGTGCGGGTGGTCCACCGGGTTCATCGCGACACCTCGGACGGTCGGGCGCTTGCCCTTCCACCGCATCCGGCCGGCCTTGCCCCAGTTGATGTTGCTCTGCTCGGCGTTGCCGACCTCGCCGACGGTGGCGCGGCAGCGCACGTCGACGTTGCGGATCTCACCGGAGGGCATCCGCAGCTGGGCGTACGGGCCGTCCTTGGCCACCAGCTGCACGCTGGCGCCGGCGGAGCGGGCGATCTTGGCGCCACCGCCGGGGCGCAGCTCGATCGCGTGCACCGTGGTGCCGACCGGGATGTTGCGCAGCGGCAGCGAGTTGCCCGCTTTGATGTCAGCGCCCGGGCCGTTCTCGATCTCATCGCCCTGCTTCAACGTCCGCGGCGCGATGATGTAGCGCTTCTCGCCGTCGGCGTAGTGCAGCAACGCGATCCGCGCGGTCCGGTTCGGGTCGTACTCGATGTGCGCGACCTTGGCCGGCACCCCGTCCTTGTCGTTGCGGCGGAAGTCGATCAGCCGGTAGGCGCGCTTGTGCCCACCACCCTGATGGCGCGTGGTGATGTGGCCGGTGTTGTTACGGCCGCCACGGTTGTGCAGCGGCCGGACCAGTGACTTCTCCGGCGTGGTCCTGGTGACCTCGACGAAGTCGGCGACACTGGAACCACGGCGACCGGGAGTCGTCGGCTTGTACTTGCGGATACCCATATCTGAAGTCCGTTCCTGTCCCGTGTCCCGCTAGGCCGCAGGTCCGCCGAAGACCTCGATGCGGTCCCCCTCGCGGAGGGTGACGACAGCGCGCTTGATGCTCTTGCGCGTGCCGTATCCGAATCGGGTCCGCTTGCGCTTGCCCTGACGATTGAGAGTGTTCACATCCGTCACCTTGACGTTGAAAACCTTCTCGACAGCGATCTTGATCTGCGTCTTGTTGGCGTCCGGGTGGACGTCGAAGGTGTACTTGTTCTGGTCCAGCAGCCCGTAGCTCTTCTCGGAGATGACCGGGGCGAGCAGCACGTCGCGATGATCGTCAAACATCAGTTCTCATCCTCTTCGGTCACGACCGGGGTCTCGCCCTGAGCAACGTCGCCGGCGTCGGCCAACTCGGCCGAGCTCGCCGCGCCCTTGGCCGACTTTCCGCTGGCCGGTCCGGCCAGGAAGGTCTCCAGCGCGTCCAGGGTGAAGATCACGTCATCGGAGATCAGCACGTCGTAGGTGTTGAGCTGACCCGGCTCGAGCACGTGGACCCCGTTGAGGTTGCGCAGGCTCTTCCAGCTCAGCTCGTCCGCGCGCTGGATCACGACCAGAAGGTTCTTGGCCGTGCTGATCGAGGCCAGCGAGGCCGTGAT
Source organism: Jatrophihabitans sp. (assembly GCA_036399055.1). NCBI lineage: Bacteria > Bacillati > Actinomycetota > Actinomycetes > Jatrophihabitantales > Jatrophihabitantaceae > Jatrophihabitans > Jatrophihabitans sp. Next base: position 16,162 of record DASWNX010000038.1, on the reverse strand, counting down.
CGCCTTGGTGGACGGGCTGTCGCCGGCGACCAGGGCCGAGGCGACGTGCACCCGGCCGTGCCGGGCGCGGTCTGAGAGCGCGCCACGCAGGGCGGCGGCCTTCATCTTCTTCGGGGTGCGCTGGTCATAGGAGCGCGGCTTGGGGCCGTGCACGACGCCACCGCCGGCGAACTGCGGCGCGCGGGTCGAACCCTGCCGGGCCCGGCCGGTGCCCTTCTGCCGGTGCGGCTTCTTGCCACCACCGCGGACTTCGCCGCGGGTCTTGGTCGAGGCGGTGCCCTGCCGCGCGGCGGCGAGCTGGGCGACCACGACCTGGTGGATCAGGGCCACGTTGGTCGGAACGTCGAAGACCTCGGCGGGCAGCTCGATCGAGCTGCGGGCCGGCTCGACGCCGGCCGGGCTGACTACGTCAACGGTGAGAGTCATCGGATCAGGCTCCCTTCACTGCGGTACGGACGAGAACCAGGCCGCCCTTGGGGCCGGGCACGGCGCCTTCGATGAGCAGCAGACCGCGCTCGGCGTCGACCCGGATGACACGAAGTCCCTGGGTGGTCTGCCTGTCGACACCCATCCGGCCGGCCATCCGCATGCCCTTGAACACCCGACCGGGTGTCGAGCAGCCGCCGATGGAGCCCGGCTTGCGGTGGTTGCGGTGGGAACCGTGGGATGCCGACACGCCGTGGAACCCGTGGCGCTTCATGACACCGGCGGTGCCCTTGCCCTTGGTGGTGCCGGTCACGTCTACCGACGCGCCGTCGACGAAGATGTCCGCGCCGAACTCCTGGCCGATCTCATAGCCCTCGGTCGAGGAGGTGCGCAGCTCGATCACGTGGCGCCGTGGCGTTACGCCGGCTGCCTGGAAGTGACCTGACAACGGCTTGGTCACCTTGCGCGGATCGATCTGGCCGTAGGCGAGCTGGACGGCGGTGTAGCCGTCCTTCTCCTGGGTCCGGATCTGGGTCACCACGCACGGCCCTGCCTTGACGACGGTCACCGGAACGATCCGGTTGTTGGCGTCGAACACCTGGGTCATGCCGAGCTTCTCGCCCAGAATGCCGCGGATCACCTTGCTCTGACTAGTCATGATGAATTCTCGCTAACCGCTGCTACTGGATGTTGACGTCGACGCTGGCCGGTAGGTCGATGCGCATCAGCGCGTCGACCGTCTTGGGCGTCGGGTCCAGGATGTCGATGAGACGCTTGTGGGTGCGCATCTCGAAGTGCTCGCGGCTGTCCTTGTACTTGTGCGGCGAGCGGATGACGCAGTACACGTTCTTCTCGGTCGGCAGGGGCACCGGCCCGACAACGCGAGCGCCGGTGCGCGTCACGGTTTCGACGATCTTTCGCGCGCTGGCGTCAATGGCCTCGTGGTCATAGGCCTTGAGCCGAATGCGGATCTTCTGTCCAGCCATGGTGGCTTTCTCGTCCTCACTGTGGTCGATAGTGCTCGCGCCAGCGCTCGCACGGAGTCGATCTGGTGCTCAGGTTCAAGCTCGCGGTCCGTGGTCACGGATCGAAGCGGTGTGACGTGTGGTCCGGCGGCCGAGCCCCGAGCAGGCTGCCCGGCCGCCGAACTTCCAACGAGTGTTACTTGTTGATCTTGGTGACCCGACCGGCGCCGACGGTGCGGCCACCTTCACGGATCGCGAACCGCAGACCCTCTTCCATGGCGATCGGCTGGATCAGCGCGACCGTCATCTCGGTGGTGTCACCGGGCATGACCATCTCGGTGCCCTCAGGCAGGGTCACCACACCGGTCACGTCCGTGGTGCGGAAGTAGAACTGCGGGCGGTAGTTGTTGAAGAACGGCGTATGCCGGCCACCCTCGTCCTTGGACAGGATGTAGACGTTGGCCTCGAAGTCGGTGTGCGGCGTCGTGGTGCCCGGCTTGATGATGACCTGGCCGCGCTCCACGTCTTCGCGCTTGATGCCACGAAGCAGCAGACCCACGTTCTCGCCGGCCTGACCCTCGTCCAGCAGCTTGCGGAACATCTCGATCCCGGTCACCGTGGTGGTGGTCTTGCCTTCCTTGATGCCGATGATGTCGACGGTCTCGTTGACCTTGAGGACACCGCGCTCGATGCGGCCGGTGACGACGGTGCCACGACCGGTGATCGTGAACACATCCTCAACGGGCATCAGGAACGGCTTCTCGGTCTCACGAACCGGCTGCGGGATGGCCTCGTCGACGGCGTCCATCAGTCCGAGCAGCTTCTCGCTCCACTCGGCGTCGCCTTCCAGAGCCTTCAGCGCCGACACCCGGACGATCGGAGCATCGTCACCCGGGAACTCGTACTGGTTGAGCAGCTCGCGGACCTCGAGCTCGACGAGCTCGAGGATCTCCTCGTCATCGACCATGTCCGACTTGTTCAGCGCCACCACGATGTAGGGCACGCCGACCTGACGGGCGAGCAGCACGTGCTCCTTGGTCTGGGGCATCGGGCCGTCGGTCGCCGCGACAACCAGGATCGCGCCGTCCATCTGCGCCGCGCCGGTGATCATGTTCTTGATGTAGTCGGCGTGACCGGGGCAGTCCACGTGCGCGTAGTGACGGGCTTCGGTCTGGTACTCGACGTGCGCGATCGAGATGGTGATGCCGCGCTGACGCTCTTCGGGCGCCTTGTCGATCTGGTCGAACGCCGACGCCTGGTTCAGGGTCGGGTACTTGTCGTGCAGCACCTTGGTGATGGCTGCGGTCAGCGTCGTCTTGCCATGGTCGATGTGACCGATGGTGCCGATGTTGACGTGCGGCTTCGTCCGCTCGAACTTCGCCTTCGCCACTGTGGATCCTCTCCCTTTGGTCGGGCTGTTGGCCGTCTACTTGGTCTTATGGATGTTGGTGATGCCGGGTGCTAGAGCTCGGGACTGGCTTACTGCCCGGTCGCCTTCGCGATGATTTCCTTCGCCACGTTGGTCGGTACCTCGGCGTAGGAGTCGAACTGCATCGAGTAGTTCGCCCGGCCCTGCGTCTTGGAACGCAGGTCACCGACATAACCGAACATCTCCGACAGCGGCACCAGCGCCCGGACGATGCGAGCGCCGGAACGCTCCTCCATCGCCTGGATCTGACCGCGCCGCGAGTTGAGGTCACCGATCACATCACCCATGTTCTCTTCGGGCGTGATCACCTCGACCGCCATCATCGGCTCCAGCAGGACCGGGTCGGCCTTGCGGGCAGCCGCTTTGAACACCATCGAGCCGGCGATCTTGAACGCCATCTCGGAGGAGTCCACGTCGTGGTAGCCACCGTCGGTGAGCGCCATGCGCACGCCCACCAGCGGGTAACCGGCGAGGATGCCGTACTGCATGGCCTCCTGCGCGCCCTGGTCCACCGAAGGGATGAACTCCTTGGGGATCCGGCCGCCGGTCACCTCGTTGACGAACTCGTACGCGGGGCCGTCGGTGGTGCGCTCCAGCGGCTCGAGCCGGATCTGCACCTTGGCGTACTGGCCGGAGCCGCCGGTCTGCTTCTTGTAGGTCAGGTCCTCGCGCTCGACCGTCCTGCGGATGGTCTCGCGGTAGGCGACCTGCGGCTTGCCGACATTGGCCTCGACCTTGAACTCACGCCGCATCCGGTCGACCAGGATCTCCAGGTGCAGCTCACCCATGCCGGCGATGATGGTCTGGCCGGTCTCCTCGTCACCGTGGACCTGGAACGTCGGGTCCTCTTCGGCGAGCTTCTGGATCGCGACGCCCAGCTTCTCCTGGTCGCTCTTGGTCTTGGGCTCGATGGCGACCGAGATGACCGGGGCCGGGAAGGTCATCGACTCCAGGACGATCGGCTTCTGCGGGTCGCACAGCGTGTCACCAGTGGTGGTCTGCTTCAGGCCCGCCACGGCGATGATGTCGCCGGCGCCGGCGCGGGGCAGTTCCTCACGCTTGTTCGCGTGCATCTGGTAGATCTTGCCGATGCGCTCCTTGCGGTCCTTGGTGGAGTTCAGGACCTGCGCGCCGTTCTCGACCACGCCGGAGTAGATCCGGACGTAGGTGAGCTTGCCCAGGTGCGGGTCGGTGGCGATCTTGAACGCCAGGGCCGACAGCGGCTCGGACTCATCGGCGCGGCGCTCGGCGACGGTGAGGCCGTCCATGAGCAGGCCGTCGATGTGGTCGACGTCCAGCGGTGACGGCAGGAAATCCACCACGGCGTCGAGCATCGGCTGGACGCCCTTGTTCTTGAACGCCGAGCCGGTCAGCACCGGGTTCACCTTGTCGGCCAGGGTGGCCCGACGGATCGCGGCCTTTAGCTCGGCAACCGTCAGAGCCTGGTCGCTGAGGTAGGCCTCGGCGACCTCGTCGTCGACGTCGGACAGCGTCTCCATGAGCTTCTCGCGCCACTCGGCGGCCTGCTCGGCCAGCTCGGCGGGGATCTCCTCGATGGCGAACTCTTCGCCCAGCGCGGTCTCGCCGCGCCAGGTCAGGGCGCGCATCTCGACCAGGTCGACGACGCCGATGAAGTCGCCCTCGTTGCCGATCGGGATCTGCAGCACCAGGGTGTTGGCGTTGAGCCGGTCCTTCATCATCTGCACGCAGCGGAAGAAGTCGGCCCCGGTGCGGTCGAGCTTGTTGACGAAACACATCCGCGGAACGCTGTACTTGTCGGCCTGCCGCCAGACGGTCTCGGTCTGGGGCTCGACGCCGGCGACGCCGTCATAGACCGCGACAGCACCGTCGAGCACCCGCAGCGAGCGCTCCACCTCTACGGTGAAGTCCACGTGCCCGGGCGTGTCGATGATGTTGATCGTGTGGTTCTTCCAGGTGCACTTCGTCGCGGCCGACGTGATCGTGATACCGCGCTCCTGCTCCTGCTCCATCCAGTCCATGGTGGCTGCGCCGTCGTGGACTTCACCGATCTTGTAGTTGATGCCGGTGTAGTAGAGGATCCGCTCGGTAGTCGTCGTCTTGCCCGCGTCGATATGCGCCATGATCCCGATGTTGCGGGTCTTGGCGAGCTCAACGTTGTTGGCCATCATTCCTTCTTCGTCAGATTTGCTTCGTCAGCTTGCAGGCTGAACTGGACGCCAGTGGGTGTTACCAGCGGTAGTGCGCGAAGGCCTTGTTCGACTCGGCCATCTTGTGGGTGTCCTCACGGCGCTTGACGCTCGCGCCCAGGCCGTTGCTGGCGTCCAGCAACTCGTTCATCAGGCGTTCGGTCATGGTCTTCTCACGACGGGCCCGCGAGTAGCCGACCAGCCAGCGCAGGGCCAGCGTGGTCTGGCGCGGGGTGCGGACCTCGACGGGAACCTGGTAGGTCGCGCCACCGACGCGGCGGCTGCGCACCTCAAGGGTCGGCTTGACGTTGTCCAGGGCGCGCTTGAGCGTGACCACCGGGTCGGTGCCGTTCTTCTCGCGGCAGCCTTCCAGCGCGCCGTAGACGATGCTCTCGGCGGTGGAGCGCTTGCCGTCAGTGAGGATCTTGTTGACCAGCTGGGTCACCAGACCGGACTGGTAGACCGGGTCGATGACCAAGGGCCGCTTGGGAGCCGGGCCTTTACGGGGCATTAGCTCTTCTCCTTCTTCGCGCCGTAACGGCTACGTGACTGCTTGCGGCCGCGGACACCCTGGGTGTCCAGCGAACCGCGAATGATCTTGTAACGGACGCCGGGGAGGTCCTTCACCCGGCCGCCGCGCACGAGCACGATGGAGTGCTCCTGCAGGTTGTGGCCGACACCGGGGATGTAGGCGGTGACTTCGATCCCGCTGGTCAGCCGGACGCGAGCGACCTTGCGCAGCGCGGAGTTCGGCTTCTTAGGCGTGGTCGTGTACACACGCGTGCAGACCCCACGTCGCTGCGGAGAACCCTTCAGCGCCGGGGTCTTGGTCTTGCTGATCTTGTCCTGCCGCCCCTTGCGGACCAGCTGCTGGATCGTAGGCATGCGGCCTGCAATCTCCCCTTCGTCTGCGGTACGTCGTGGAAAGGTCCACCGGCGGGCTGGACTTCTCCAGCCTCGCCAGGCTCACCGCCCGGCAACGTGTCTGCTCTGCTGTTGTTCCCATCCGGTCCACGGGGTCGGGCGTGTCGCGCCCCATCCCAGGGCTGTCCGCGGAAGATTTCACCGCAGGACTGCCGGACGGCCCCGGTGCGTCAAGGACCCGCTTCGATCAGCAGGAGCCGGCGACGCACACAGGTGAGCGCCCGGAGGCTCCGGGCACAAAGTCAAACAATACCGTTGCCCGGTCTGGGATCAAAATCGAGCCCCCTTCGGTAGTGGGTCAGTGTGAAGAGGATGGGTTTTCGGGCTGCTTTCGTCGTCGGCAGGGTTTACGTTCCGGGTGCGCGCGCAAGTAAGCGAGGCGGCCCTAGCCGGTCTTACGAGCACCGGGCCGGGGCCTTGGCCGAATCCCTACGTCACAGGCTGCTAGGGCCACCTAGCCGCTAGGCGGTACTGCGACCCGGCGGCCCGAGGGAAACTCCACCCAGGAATCGTCGGCTTCACGAAAGGCCCGCTGAGCCTCGTGGACCGCCGCCCAATAGTCAGCAGGCCAGCGCCGGCCGTCCAGGAACGCATCCAGGTCCCATTCCCATACCTCCGTAGGTTCGGCGTCGACGCGCCAGACTTCGTAGCGACCCCTCCGCCGGATGAACGCACGGCGCCTGGGACGCTGCCGAAAAAACGTAGGCTCCACGGCTCAACCTAAGCACCTTCTGGGGTCAAACTGACCCACTCCCCCCTTCGGGTCGCCGCCGCGGACGGATGCGCGCGCGGGGGCCCAAGGCGGCAAGCCGGGAGCTGTTCGCGGGCCTGAGACCGGCGCTGTTCGCGGGCCTGAGACCGGCGCTGTTCGCCGGCGTGGCACTGGCGCTGTTCGCCGACGTGAGACTGGCGCGGCCCGCAGCGCCAGGACGGGGCGCGCTCGCGGACGGGATGGCCCGCACCCCCGCAGTGATCGTGACCCGCGCCACCCAACGAGGAGCTTGGGCCCGGCGGAACGGGGCCTGTGTCCGGCGCGCGGCCGGTTCTGGGGGAAGGTGCACAACGGCCTGAGCATTCGTGCTACGGTTTTCCGTGGTTGCAGTTGCAGTTTTCCACGATCGTTTCTCTGAACGCCCGCGGGTACTAGCAGCGGGCGTTTTGTTCTTCTCGGCTGAACGGCGGGGTAACACAAGACGACAACCCGGAGTCCACGCGGTGTGGGCTTCGAACCGCATTTAGCAAGGAGAAAGACACATGACACAGGGAACCGTCAAATGGTTTAACAGCGAAAAGGGCTTCGGCTTCATCGCTCCCGACGGCGATGGACTACCGGACGTCTTCGTCCACTACTCGGCGATCGCCAGCGATGGCTACCGGAGCCTGGACGAGAACCAGCGGGTCGAGTTCGACACCACCCAGGGCCAGAAGGGCCCGCAGGCGGAGAACGTTCGCCCGATCTAAGTTCGCAGTTTGACAGAAGGGCCGCACCCGATGGGTGCGGCCCTTCTTTCGTTCCTCAGCCCGAGTGCGCTGCCGCAGGCGCCCGCAGGCGCCGCAGCGCGCCCTGCACGGTCCTGAGCGGCCAGAGCCTTAAACGACCGCGGGTCGGTGACCCCCTGGAAACGGCCGCGGGCCGGTGACCCCCTTCAGGGTCACCGGCCCGCGGTCGTGCTTTCAGGTCAGCGGAAGTCGTTGTACCCGAAGTCATCCAGGGCGACGGCCTGGCCACCGCCCTGACCGAAGCCGTAGTAGTCGCTCTCGTCGTAGCCGGCCATCGAGAACGCCGCGGCGCGGGCCTCTTCGGTCGGGTTGACCTCGACGTTGCGGTACTTGGCGATGCCGGTGCCGGCCGGGATCAGCTTTCCGATGATCACGTTCTCCTTCAGACCGACGAGCGAGTCGCTCTTGGCCGAGATCGCGGCGTCGGTGAGCACCCGGGTGGTCTCCTGGAAGGACGCTGCCGACAACCACGACTCGGTGGCCAGCGACGCCTTGGTGATACCCATCAGCACCGGGCGACCCGAGGCGGGCTCGCCGCCTTCGGCGACCACCCGACGGTTCTCGGCCTCGAACTTGGCCCGCTCGACCAACGAACCAGGCAAGAACTCGGTGGCTCCCGAGTCGATCACCGTGATGCGCTTGAGCATCTGCCGGATGATCACCTCGATGTGCTTGTCGTGGATCGCCACACCCTGACTGCGGTAGACCTCCTGGACCTCGCGCACCAGGTGCAGTTGCACCTCGCGAGGGCCCATGATCCGCAGCACGTCGTGCGGGTTGACCGCGCCGGCGACCAGCTGCTGGCCCACCTCGACCCGGTCTCCGTCACTGACCAGCAGGCGGGCACGACGCAGGATCGGGTACTCGATCTCCTCGGCGCCGTCGTCAGGCGTGACGACGATCCTGCGACCGGAACCCTTGCCCGTGCCTTCGACCTCATCGAGGCGGATGCGTCCGGTCGCCTCGCTGATCGGCGCGACACCCTTGGGCACCCGTGCCTCGAACAGCTCGGCGACGCGGGGCAGGCCGTGGGTGATGTCATCGCCTGCGATGCCACCGGTGTGGAAGGTGCGCATCGTCAGCTGGGTGCCGGGCTCACCGATCGACTGGGCGGCGATGATTCCGACCGCCTCGCCGACGTCGACCAGCTTGCCGGTGGCCAGCGATCGGCCGTAGCAGCTGGCGCAGGTGCCCAACGCCGACTCACAGGTCAGCACGCTGCGCACCCGGACTTCGGACACGCCGCGGGTCACCAACTCCTCGATCAGCACGTCACCGAGGTCAGCGCCAGAGGCCGCGACGACGACGCCGTCGACCTCCACGTCCTCGGCGAGCACCCGGGCGTACACGCTGGTCTCGGCGTGGCTGTCCTTGACCAGCCGGCCGTCAGCGCCAGCCGCGGCGATCGCCAGCTTGACGCCACGCTCAGTGCCGCAGTCGTCCTCGCGGATGATCACGTCCTGCGAGACGTCCACCAGGCGACGGGTCAGGTAACCGGAGTCCGCGGTACGCAGAGCGGTGTCGGCCAGGCCCTTGCGAGCGCCGTGGGTGGAGATGAAGTACTCCAGCACCGACAGGCCCTCACGGAAGTTGGCCTTGATCGGACGCGGGATGATCTCGCCCTTGGGGTTGGCCACCAGACCACGCATGGCTGCGATCTGGCGCATCTGCATCATGTTTCCGCGAGCGCCGGAGTTGACCATGATGTACACGGGGTTGGTCTTGGGGAAGTTGGCTTCCATCTCCTTGGAGACCTCGCCGGTCGCCTTGGTCCAGACCTCGACCAGCTCCTGACGGCGCTCGTCGACAGTGATGACACCACGCCGGTACTGCTTCTCGATCTTCTCGGCGTCCTTCTCGTACCGCTCCAGGATCTCCGCCTTCTTCGGCGGGGTGACCACATCGTCGATCGCGATGGTGATGCCGGACCGGGTGGCCCAGTAGAAACCGGCGGCCTTGAGGTTGTCCAGGGCGTGCGCCACGGCCACCTTCGGGTACCGCTCGGCCAGGTCGTTGACGATCTGGCCCAGTTCCTTCTTGGTGACCTCGTAGTTCACGAACCGGTAGTCCGCGGGCAACGTGTCGTTGAACAGCGTCCGGCCCAGGGTGGTCTCGACGAGCAACTGGTCGCCAGGCTGCCAGCCCTCGGGGGCGACCCAGGGCTCACCGGCGCCGTTGTCGACGCTGGTGACGCCCTGCAGCCGGATCTTGACCGGCGCCTGCAGGCCGAGCGCCTTGGCGTCGCGGGCCATGACGCCCTCGGCCGGCGAGGAGTACGCCTGACCGGCGCCTTCCTGGTTCGGCCGGAGCGTCGTCAGGTGGTACAGGCCCAGGATCATGTCCTGGGTCGGCATGGTCACCGGACGGCCGTCGGCGGGCTTGAGGATGTTGTTCGTCGACAGCATCAACACCCGGGCCTCGGCCTGAGCCTCGGCCGACAGCGGCAGGTGCACCGCCATCTGGTCACCGTCGAAGTCAGCGTTGAAGGCGGTGCAGACCAGCGGGTGGATCTGGATCGCCTTGCCCTCGACCAGCTGAGGCTCGAAGGCCTGGATGCCCAGACGGTGCAGCGTCGGCGCGCGGTTGAGCAGCACCGGGTGCTCCCGGATGACCTCTTCCAGCACGTCCCAGACGACCGGGCGGGCCCGCTCCACCATCCGCTTGGCGGACTTGATGTTCTGGGCGTGGCTGAGGTCGACCAGCCGCTTCATCACGAACGGCTTGAACAGCTCCAGGGCCATCTGCTTGGGCAGGCCGCACTGGTGCAGCTTGAGCTGCGGGCCGACCACGATGACCGAGCGGCCGGAGTAGTCCACCCGCTTGCCGAGCAGGTTCTGACGGAACCGGCCCTGCTTGCCCTTGAGCAGATCCGACAGCGACTTGAGCGGGCGGTTGCCCGGACCGGTCACCGGACGGCCACGACGGCCGTTGTCGAACAACGCGTCGACCGACTCCTGCAGCATCCGCTTCTCGTTGTTGACGATGATTTCGGGCGCGCCGAGGTCGATCAGTCGCTTGAGCCGGTTGTTGCGGTTGATCACGCGGCGGTACAGGTCGTTGAGGTCGGAGGTGGCGAACCGGCCACCGTCGAGCTGGACCATCGGACGCAGGTCCGGCGGGATCACCGGAACGCAGTCGAGCACCATGCCCTGCGGGGAGTTGGTGGTGTTGAGGAAGGACGCCACCACCCGCAGCCGCTTGAGCGCGCGAATCTTCTTCTGGCCCTTGCCCGAGCGGATCGTCTCGCGCAGCGACTCGGCCTCGGCGTCGAGGTCGAAGCCGGCGATCAGGGTCTGCAGGGACTCAGCGCCCATGCCGCCCTCGAAGTACTCACCGAAGCGGTCGCGCAGCTCGCGGTAGAGCATCTCATCGGAGATCAGCTGCTTGACGTCGAGCTTGCGGAAGGTGTCCATCACCTCGTCGAGGCGATCGATCTCACGCTGGGCGCGATCGCGCAGCTGGCGCATCTCGCGCTCGCCGCCCTCGCGGACCTTGCGCCGGACGTCGCTCTTGGCGCCCTCGGCCTCGAGCTCGGCCAGGTCGGCTTCGAGCTTCTTGGCCCGGGCGTCGATGTCGGAGTCCCGGCGCTTCTCCAGGGTGGACTTCTCCGCGCTGATCTCGGCCTCGAGGGTCGGGAGGTCGCGGTGCCGGGTCTCGGCGTCGACCTTGGTGATCAGGTAGGCGGCGAAGTAGATGATCTTCTCAAGGTCCTTGGGGGCCAGGTCGAGCAAGTAGCCCAGCCGGGACGGGACGCCCTTGAAGTACCAGATGTGGGTGACCGGCGCGGCGAGCTCGATGTGGCCCATCCGCTCACGGCGCACCTTGGCACGGGTGACCTCGACGCCGCAGCGCTCGCAGATGATGCCCTTGAAGCGGACCCGCTTGTACTTGCCGCAGTAGCACTCCCAGTCCCGGGTGGGACCGAAGATCTTCTCGCAGAACAGGCCGTCCTTCTCAGGCTTGAGAGTCCGGTAGTTGATGGTCTCGGGCTTCTTGACCTCGCCGTGGGACCACTGGCGGATGTCGTCAGCGGTGGCCAGGCCGATACGCAGCTCGTCGAAAACGTTGACGTCGAGCAAGGTTCCTACCTTCTACGTCTGTAAAACCGTGGGTGGTGCAGATTCGCATCCGAGTCCGGCGGCGCGGGCGCCGCCGGACAGCGGACTAGACCTCTTCGACCGAGGACGGCTCACGCCGGGACAGGTCGATGCCGAGTTCTTCAGCGGCCCGGAAGACGTCGTCGTCGGTGTCGCGCATCTCGACGGCGACCCCGTCGCTGGACAGCACCTCGACGTTCAGGCACAGCGACTGAAGTTCCTTCAGCAGCACCTTGAACGACTCGGGGATGCCGGGCTCGGGGATGTTCTCGCCCTTGACGATCGCCTCGTACACCTTGACCCGGCCGAGGATGTCGTCGGACTTGATGGTCAGCAGCTCCTGCAGCGCGTAAGCCGCGCCGTAAGCCTGCATGGCCCAGCACTCCATCTCACCGAAGCGCTGGCCGCCGAACTGGGCCTTACCGCCGAGCGGCTGCTGGGTGATCATCGAGTACGGCCCGGTCGAACGGGCGTGGATCTTGTCATCGACCAGGTGCAGCAGCTTGAGGATGTAGACGTAGCCGACCGAGACCGGCTCCGGGAACGGCTCGCCGGAGCGGCCGTCGATCAGCTGCGCCTTGCCGGTCCTGCCGATCAGCTGGTCGCCGTCCCTGGTGCGCAGGGTCGAGTCGAGCAGACCGGTGATCTCCTCTTCTCGGGCGCCGTCGAACACCGGCGTCGCCACATTGCTGCCAGGAGCGCCCGCCCGAGCCGGCTCAGGCAACCGAGCCGCCCACTCAGGGTTGCCCTCGACCTCCCAGCCGGTCTTGGCGACCCAGCCGAGGTGAGTCTCGAGGACCTGGCCGATGTTCATGCGGCCGGGCACCCCCAGCGGGTTGAGCACGATGTCGACCGGGGTGCCGTCGATCAGGAACGGCATGTCCTCAGGCGGCAGGATCTTGGCGATGACGCCCTTGTTCCCGTGCCGGCCGGCCAGCTTGTCACCGTCCTGGATCTTGCGCTTCTGGGCGATGTAGACCCGGACCAGCTCGTTGACGCCCGGCGGCAGCTCGTCGCCGTCCTCGCGGGAGAAGACCCGGACGCCGATGACCTTGCCGGCCTCGCCGTGCGGAACCTTCATCGAGGTGTCACGGACTTCGCGCGCCTTCTCACCGAAGATCGCCCGGAGCAACCGCTCCTCCGGAGTCAGCTCGGTCTCGCCCTTGGGCGTGACCTTGCCGACCAGCACGTCACCGGTGACCACGTCGGCGCCGATCCGGATGATGCCGCGCTCGTCGAGGTCGGCCAGCACCTCGTCGGAGACGTTCGGGATGTCACGGGTGATCTCCTCCGCGCCTAGCTTGGTGTCGCGCGCGTCGACCTCGTGCTCCTCGATGTGGATGGAGGTCAGGACGTCGTCCTGCACGATCCGCTGGTTGAGGATGATGGCGTCCTCGTAGTTGTGGCCCTCCCACGGCATGAACGCCACGAGCAGGTTCTTGCCCAGCGCCATCTCTCCGCAGTCGGTGGACGGGCCGTCGGCCACCACCTGGCCGACCTCGACCCGGTCGCCCTCGTTGACGATGGGCTTCTGGTTGAAGCTGGTGCCCTGGTTGGAGCGGGCGAACTTGGACAACCGGTAGGTGTTGCGGGTGCCGTCGTCGGCCATCACGGTGATGTAGTCGGCCGAGAGCTCCTCGACCACACCGGCCTTGTCGGCCACCACGACGTCAGCGGCGTCCACCGCGGCGCGCAGCTCCATGCCGGTGCCGACCAGCGGGGACTCCGAGCGCAGCAACGGCACAGCCTGACGCTGCATGTTGGCGCCCATCAGCGCCCGGTTGGCGTCGTCGTGCTCGAGGAACGGGATCATGGCCGTGGCCACCGACACCATCTGGCGCGGCGAGACGTCCATGTAGTCGACCTCGTCGGGCTCGAGCAGCTCGACCTCGCCGCCCTTCTTGCGGCACAGCACCTTGCCCTCGGTGAACTTGCCGTGCGCGTCGATCAGCGCGTTGGCCTGGGCGATGGTCGCCCGGTCCTCCTCGTCGGCGGTCAGGTAGAAGACCTGGTCGGTGACGGTGCCGGCCTCGACCTTGCGGTACGGGGTCTCGACGAAGCCGAAGGCGTTGACCCGGCCATAGGAGGCCAGCGAGCCGATCAGGCCGATGTTCGGGCCTTCAGGGGTCTCGATCGGGCACATCCGGCCGTAGTGCGACGGGTGGACGTCACGGACCTCCATGCCGGCGCGGTCACGCGAGAGCCCACCAGGGCCGAGGGCGGACAACCGGCGCTTGTGGGTCAGACCGGCCAGCGGGTTGGTCTGGTCCATGAACTGCGACAGCTGCGAGGTCCCGAAGAACTCCTTGATCGAGGCCACCACTGGGCGGATGTTGATCAGGGTCTGCGGCGTGATCGCCTCGACGTCCTGGGTGGTCATCCGCTCGCGGACGACCCGCTCCATCCGCGAGAGCCCGACCCGGATCTGGTTCTGGATGAGCTCTCCGACGGTGCGCAGCCGGCGGTTGCCGAAGTGATCGATGTCATCGACCTCGTAGCCGTCCTCGCCGGCGTGCAGCCGGACCAGGTACTCGATGGTCTTGACGATGTCTTCTTCGGTCAGGTTGCCGTGGTTGATGTCGGTGCTGACTTCGAGCTTCTTGTTGGCCTTGTAGCGGCCGACCTTGGCCAGGTCATAGCGCTTGTGGTTGAAGAACAGGTTCTCCAGCAACGCCTGCGCCGACTCTTTGGTCGGGGGCTCGCCTGGACGCAACTTGCGGTAGATGTCGAGCAGCGCCTCGTCCTGACCCGGGATGTGGTCCTTCTCCAGGGTCGCCAGCAGGGTCTCCGACCAGGCGAAGTGCTCCCGGATCCGGTCCGAGCTCCAGCCGAGTGCCTTGAGCAGCACGGTGACCGGCTGCCGGCGCTTGCGGTCGATCCGGACGCCCACGGTCGAGCGCTTGTCGACGTCGAACTCCAGCCAGGCGCCGCGGCTGGGGATGACCTTGACCGAGAAGACGTCCACATCGGAGGTCTTGTCCAGGTTGCGGTCGAAGTAGATGCCGGGCGAGCGGACGAGCTGGGAGACCACGACACGCTCGGTGCCGTTGATGACGAAGGTGCCCTTGCGGGTCATCATCGGGAAATCGCCCATGAACACCGTCTGGCTCTTGATCTCGCCAGTGGTGTTGTTGGTGAACTCCGCGGTGACGAACAGCGGAGCGGCGTAGGTCATGTCCTTGTCCTTGCACTCCTCGATGGAGGCCTTGACGTCCTCGAAGCGAGGCGAGGAGAAGGACAGGGACATGGAGCCGGAGAAGTCTTCGATCGGTGAGATCTCACCGAGAATCTCTTCGAGTCCGGAGAGCGCGACCAGGCCGGACGAGCTGGCCTCGCGAGCTTGCCGCTCTTTCCAGGCGGCGTTGCCGACCAGCCAGTCAAACGATTCCGTCTGCAGAGCCAGCAGATTGGGAACTTCGAGCGGTTCCCTGATCTTGGCGAAAGAAGTGCGAACAGGAGATCCGGGGATGCCCCCAATCGTGGTTTGCGATTCGGACTTACCGGGGCGAGAGACTGCCAAGATGCGTCCTTCCGAGGACTTGGTCCACCGCTGCCCTGCTGGGGCTACCCGCAGCACTGCAGCTTCTGATCTGTTGCGCCGGCCCGGTCCTACCAGTTTTTCCGTTCCGTCTCAGACAGCAGGAAGTAGACCCTGTACGGGCCAACGGTTGTTTGAGGGCAGCGCAAATTAGCAGTCTAGCCGAGATCGGCACACCTGTCCAGGCCACCCATTAGTGGCGCTGCTGCGGTCGGGAGCCAACTGCCCGAGCGCGTCTTCGGCAAAGGATTCCAGCCGGGAGTTGCCGTAGTCAATGGCCCTGCGAGGCTTTCCTGCAGTGCACGCACAGGGTGCCCCGCCAGGGACCGCGCGTCAAGCATCCGCGCCCGGCGACGGCGACGCGGCGCCGACGCAGGCATCGGGCGGGTCGTTAAATCTGGTCGAACTTGGACACCAGCCACTGCCCTTGGACCCGGTCCAGGGTGACCCGGACCCGGAACAGGTCGAGTCGAGGCGCCTTGAGCGAGGTGTTGGTGACCTTCTGCTCGCCGAACACCACCACCGTCACCTGGGCGCCGTCGTCGGACACCGCCTCGACGCCGGCGCCATTGGTCTGGGCCTGCACGACCGCCTGGACCTTGGTCGCCGTCGGCTTGATGGTCTTGGCCATCGCCTGGACGTAGTCGGTGACGGCCCGACCGGTCAGCCGGGCCTTGGCGGCGGCCACATCGGAGTCGAACCGCTGGTGGTTGTAGGACAGGATCAGCGGAACGGCCGACTTGGCGGTGGACAGCGCCTGGTCACGCTCGGCCCGCGAACCCGACGCAGGCTGTGAGGTCAGCAGCCAGCCGTCCAGGCCGCCCAACGCCAGCACGAGGACCGTCAGCACCGCGACCAGCCAGGTCGGGGCGCGCCGGTCCCTCTCCTCCTCCGACGGCGGACGGCTCACCAGCTCGGCCGGCTGCGCGTCCAGGCTGTCGGGCGCAGAGTCGGCGACGGGAGCAGCCGCCGTGGCGGTGGCAGGATCAGCCGCCGAAGCCGCTGCGACTGCAGCGGGCCCAGCCGCCGTGGCTGCGGCGGCGGACGGCGAGGGCCGGGGCGAGGGCCGGCGAAGTCCCTCAGGCGTGGCGGCCGCGCGGCGGGCCCGCGACGTC
>DASWNX010000037.1 GCA_036399055.1 Jatrophihabitans sp. | reverse complement strand
GCCCGACGACTTCGGCTTCGGGCTGCTGCCGGGCTCGACCTGTCCGGTGCTCGATCGGGGGGCGATCATCGGCGCGGGCGAGAGCTGCTACGCGGTAGTGCGGTTCTCCCCCACCGAAGGCTTCCTCGACTGGCAGGCGGTCGGCTCCTTGATCGCCACCGCCACCGTGGCCACCGAGCCTGCCGACACCGCTGCTGTCGTCGACGAGATCTCGATACCGGTGCTAGGCATGGCAGTCCGATAGGACCCCGGGTCGCACCTCCAATAGGACCCGAGCTTGCACCTCGAGTAGGACCCGGGCTCCAGCCCGCAGCCTCAGTTGCGGCTTGAGGACGGGCACCGCCGGCGCCCGTCCCCTGCTGCTTGCCGCCGGTGCTACTGGCCGGCCCGGATGGCCAGGTCGTCGAAGGCGACTGCCTTGTCACCCACGTTGGCGCTGCCGCGCACCACCGACACGAACAGCTGCCCGCCGGCCGTGACACTGGTGTCGGTGGCCGTGGCCTCCCACGCCACCGGCTCGGGGGACCCGTCCGACCAGATCTTGAACTGGATCGTCGAACCGCTCACCCGCAACCGCAGCCACTGCTTGCCGGTGGTCACCGCCTGGGCGCCCGCCACCGACTGCACGGTGCTGAGAACGCTGTTGACGTTCTTCTGCACCGTCACCGTGCCCGAGTTGGACTGCAGTTGCAGGCCGTAACCGTTGCGCGGCCGGTAGGAGTTCTGCCAACCGCCCGAACCCCGCAGGTAGACGCTGAGATAGCTCACCGCCGTGTTCGAGGACCAGGTGTAGGAGGTCAGCAGCTCGCTGTCCGCCCGGGCCGCCAAGCCGGTCAGCTGGGCGCGTCCATAGGAATTGGCGACATCGGCCACCGCGATCCGGCCCGTGCCCGCCTGGGTGCTCACCGTGCCGTTGCTGGCGCCCGTGGTCCAGGACGGCGACCACGGCGCGCCGTCGGCGCCGCCGAAGACGTCGGTGAACAGCGCCGCGTCGGCCGGCGGAGTGCTCACCGACACCGGGCCGCTGGCGGCTCCGACATTGCCCGCCGCGTCCACCGCCCGAACGGTGTAGCTGTAGGTCGTCCCGGCGCTCAGCCCGGTGTCGGTGAAGCTCAGGCCCGTCGGCGTGCCCACCACGGCGCCGTCGCGCAGCACCTGGTAGCCGGCCACGCCTCGGTCATCGGCAGCCGCCGCCCAGCTCAGCGTCACCGACGAGGCCGTCACGTTAGAGGCGCTCGGCGTGCCCGGAGCACCCGGAGCTGTGGTGTCCGCCGGCACCGTGACGGTGACCGTGCTCGAGGCCCCGGTGTTACCGGCCGCGTCGCGAGCCCGCGCCTGCAAGGTGTGACTGCCCACCGCGGTGGCCGACCAGGTGAAGCTGTACGGCGCGGTCGAGTCCGAGCCGACCACCGTGCCGTCGACCAGCAGGTCCACCCCCGCCACGCCGGTGTCGTCAGAAGCGGTGGCCGTGACAGTGGTCGGGCCGTACACCGACGCGCCGTCAGCCGGCGAGGTGACCGCCGCCGTCGGCGCAGTGGTGTCCGGCGCGCTGGCCGTGACATGCACGTCGGCGGAGGTCGCGGTGTTGCCCGCCGCGTCGTGGGCCACCGTCCGCAACGTGTGCGGACCGGCCGTGGCGCTCCAGCTGAAGGTGTAGGGCGCCGTGGTCGTGGTGGCGACCGTGGCGCCGTCGACCTGCAGGTCCACCGCGGTGACCGCCACGTTGTCCGAGGCGGTGGCCGTGACGGTCACCGCTCCGGCGCTCACGCTCGCGCCGTCGGCGGGCGAGGTGATCGAGGTGGCGGGCGCCAGCACATCGGGCCCGCTGCGGCCTGAGGCGGTGTAGTGGGCGTCTACCTGGGCAGCCGACAGCGCGCTGTCATAGATCGCGACCTCGTCGATGGCCCCTGCGAAGTAGGCGCTGCCGGGCATGTCGGGCCAGGCGTTGAGGTTGTCGCCGCCCACCCGCCAGTAGCCGCTGTAGCCCTGGTTCGCCGACACGGCGTTGCTGCCCACCAGCTGGTTGTCGGCGTAGAGCCGCATGCCTGCCGGTCCCTGGCTGGCCACCACCTGGTGCCATTGGCCGTCGTTGAAGCCGGCGGGCGAGTACAGGATGTCGAAGCCGTTGTTGTACACGCCGAAGGCCAGCCGGCCGTCGTCGGTCAGGTAGACGTGCTTGTCGTAGTTACTGCTCAGGCCGGTCCGGGCGTTGCCGAAGCCCACCAGCTTGCCACCGCTGGTCGTGGTGGTCTTGAACCACAACTCGGTGCTGTAGACGGACGGGCCGCCGCGCGTGGCGCTCTGCGCGACATTGCCGGTGACGCCGTCGAAGGCAGCGGCCGCGCCGGTGGCGCCGAGCGCTCCGGCCGTCCCCTTAGCCACCACGCCGACGTAGTCGCCGGTGCTGCCGTTGTCCGAGGAGTCGGCCGCGGTGGCGCCTGACGTCTCGTCCAGCCGCCAGTACGTCGCGGGCAGATCGTTGTAGACGGCCTTGCCGTAGGCGTCGGTGGGGCCAGGCGCCGGCGGCGGCGTGCGTCCGGAGGCGGCGTAGTGGTTCTGCACCGAGGTCAGGCTGAGCGCGTGGTCATACACCGCCGTCTCGTCGATCGCGCCGGCGAAGAAGTCGCTGGCCGGCTGGTTGGGCCAGCCGCCCAGGTTGTCGCCGCCGATCCGCCAGTACCCCTGGTAAGCCTGGTTCTGGGTCTGGCCGTCGTGGGCTGCCTTCGCGCCGTCGACGTAGAGCGTCAGGCCCTGCGGGCCCTGGCTGCCGACGACGTGGTGCCATTGCCCGTCGTTGTAGGCGGCGCTGGTGGTGAGGACGTCGGCGAATCCCACCCAGACGCCGAAGGCCAGGCGGCCGTCATTGGTCAGGTAGATCTGCTTGTCGTAGGCGCCGCTGCGCGTGGGGTTGCCGTTGAAGTCCAACCCGCCCTGCTGGTCACCGAAGCCGATGATCTTTCCGCCGCTGGTGCTGGTGGTCTTGAACCAGGTCTCGACGGAGAAGCTGGACGGCGAGTCCTGCTTGGTCGTGGAGGAGACATAGCCGGTCGAGCCGTTGACGGTGATAGCGGTGTCGCCGGCCACCGCCCCGGCGGTGCGGTAGCTGACAGCGGATCCTCCGAAGGCCAGGCCGGCGTTCTTGCTGGCCGAGGAATCGGCCGTGAGCGGGCCGGCGGCGTCACCGAGGCGCCAGTTCAGGACCGGGCTGTCCTGCGCCACCGCGGCCTCGTAGGTCGGCGGCGTGCTCACCACGGTGACCGCCCGGCTCGCCGAGGACTTCGGGCTGGCGTTGGACCCGAACGCCTCGATGGCGTCGGCGGTGTAGGTGTGGCTGCTGCCGAGCGCGAGGCCGTCGTCGCTGAACGCCAGAACCGGCTGCCTCCAGAACAGCGAGTGGGCCGGAGCCGTCGCGATCGGAGTGCTGGCGCCGTCCCGATAGAGCCGGACGGTCAGGTCGGTGTCATCGGTGTCCAGCGGCGCCTGCACGAAGATCGACACCTTGCCCCCGGCGCGCGCGACCACGGTCGGGGCCGGTGGCCGGGTCGGCGCCGTCAGATCGCCGGTAGCCGGTGAGAACCGCGCGAATCCCTGCTGGGTGAGGCCGTTCACAGTGGTGAACTCACCGCCCACAAAGAGCTGGTTGCCATCGGTGGCCATCACCCGCGGGCCGAGGCCCGCGCCGTTCGGGCCGCCGTTGGTGTTGGCGTTCCAGGCGGCCAACTGGCCGCCGCTGGTGGTGCGCGACAGCAGGTGCCGCGACAGCCCCTTGGCCCAGCCGATCTCGGGGAAGGCGTCGGGATCGAAGTCGTCAGCGCTGCAGTCGTGGGCGTGGGCGCCGGTGTAGAGGATGGCGCCGATCGGCTGGACCGCCTGGGTGGCGCCCAGGCACCTGCTCTGCCAGCGCAGCGAGCCGTCGGCGCTGTTCACCGCGAACGTGCCGTCGAAGCAGCCGCCGCCGCTGCCCTCGACGCCGAAGTAGGCGCTGCCGCTGTCGGTCTTGACCGACTTCGCCTCGACGATGCACGCCTCGGTCTTGGGTGGGATCACCGAAGCCGCGGGGAACGGCAGGGTGGCGCCGGTGGCGGTGTCCACGACCGCCACGGCGTGGTAGGCGGTGTCGCCGTTGACGCTGAGGAACGCGCCGGCGAGGTAGAGCTTGTCACCCTGCGGCGTCAGCGCGGTCTGGTAGACGACGTTGTCCGCCGTGGTGGTGAACGTGGCCAGCGCGGCGCCGGTGCTGGCGGTCAGCGCGGCGACCCGGCGTTCGGTGCGACCGCCGATGGTGGAGAACGCACCGCCGACATAGATGGTCGAGGCGGTCGCCGAGATTCCCGACACCCTGCCGTTGGCGTTGGGATTCCAGGACGTCAGCGCCCCGGTGGAAGCCGCGAAGGCCGCGATCCGGTTTCGGGTGGCGCTGCCGATGGCGGTGAAGTCGCCACCTGCGTAGAGGGTCTGCCCGTCGGCGCTCATCGACAGCACCTTGACCGCGGCGTTGACATCGGGGTTGAACGAGGTGATCAGCGCGCCGGTGCTCGCGTTGAAGGCGGCGAGGCGGTTTCGGATGACCTCGCCCGACCCCGCGGCCGCGCCCGGCGGCCGGACGCGGGTGAAATCACCGCCGACGTAGACGATGCCGTTGGCGGCGGTGATCGCTGACACCGCGCCGTTGGTCTGCCAGCTCGGTGCGACGTTGGACGGCACGGTGCCTTGCAGCGCGGCAGCGGGCGTCATGCCCACCACGAGTCCGAGGACCCCCATGCTCGCCGCGGTGATCGCTGCCATCAAAGGTCGAACGTGCATGTCATTTCCCCCGTCAAGGCACCTGGGTGCCGCCATGAACATTCAGAGCCAGCGACGGGGGTCGCTGCCAGGCTGGCGACGGGGGTCGCTGCCGGTCATTCGTTTAGTCCGTGCAAGTAAAGCGCACTGCGGCACGCGGGTAAAGTCAGAGTTTGGCGTTAACCACAAAGGTAAAACTTAGCCACAGCCTGTCGCCGGCTCAGTACGCTCCGGAGCCGGCGGCCACCGCGCGAGCCGTCTTCCACAGGATGAACAGATCCTCACCGAGGGACCAGTTCTCCACGTAACGCAGATCCAGCTGAACCGACTCGTCCCAGCTGAGGTCACTGCGCCCGCTGACCTGCCAGAGCCCGGTCAGACCCGGCTTGACCAGCAGCCGGCGGTGCACGTGGTCCTCATAGCGCGCGACCTCCAGCGGCAGCGGCGGCCGCGGGCCGACCAGGGACATCGTGCCGAGCAGCACGTTGATCAGCTGCGGCAACTCGTCCAGGGAGTACTTGCGCAGGAACTTGCCCACCCGGGTGACCCTGGGGTCCTCGCGCATCTTGAACAGCACGCCGTCGCCGTGATCGCTCTGCTCCCGCAGGCTGGCCAGCCGCTCCTCGGCGTCGGCGTACATCGACCGGAACTTCAGCATCACGAAGGTGCTGCCGGCCCGCCCGACCCGGACCTGGCGGAACAGCGCGGGCCCGGAGCTGGTCAGCCGCACCGCCAGCGCGAGCGCCAGGAACACCGGCGCGAGCACCACCAGCGCCAGGGCCGCGACACTGCGGTCGAAGGCGCCCTTGAGCACCCGGCGGAACCCGGTGAACTTCGGCTCGTCCACGTGCAGCAGCGGCAGCCCGGCCACCGGCAGGATGTGCAGCCGCGGACCGGCCACCTCGGTCAGGCCGGGCGAGACCACCAGGTCGGTCGAGCTGCCTTCCAGCTGCCAGGAGACCCAGCGCAGCTTCTCGGGGCCGAGCGCGCCGGAGGACACCACGGCCACCGTGTCAGCCCCGCTCAGACGCACCGCGCCGACGATCGAGTCGACGTCGCCGAGCAGCGTCACCTCGGCCTCGGCCAGGGTGTCGATGGTCTGCATGTCGGCTATCGCCTCGGACGGGACACAGGCGCCGACCACTCGCAGGCCTGCGTGCAGGTCACGGCGCAGCACCTCGGTGAACTTGCTGATGGCCTCGGCGTCACCGACCAGCAGCACCGACTTCATCGCCCGGCCCCGCAGCCGCTGGGCGTGCAACCACTTGCGCGCGGCGTAGCGGGCCAGCAGGTTCAGGCACAGGGCCAGCGGCAGGGCGAGCAGCACGAAGCCGCGAGCCAGCTCGGCGTGGGTGACGAACGAGGTGAACGCGATCAGCGCGGTGACGTGCAGGAAGGCGCGGAAGATCCGCTGGAACTCCGCGGCGCCGACACCGACCAGCCGGCCGCCGTAACCGTGGTTGACCCCGATCAGGGCGACCCAGCCCAGCGGCAGCAGGGCGGCCACCAGCATGTTCAGCGGCGCGGAGGTGTGCGCGCCGAAGCGCAGCAGGTAGGCGATGGCGATGGCCGTCCACGCGGCGGCCAGGTCCGCGCCGACCAGGCCGCGCTGATACAGCCGGAGCCAGCGTGAGCGGCGGCGCAGGGTCCCGGAGTCCTCGGGCGCCGGTTCGAGCGAGCCGTGGTCGGCCCAGCCCGCGATCACCGGCGGCAGGCTCTGGGAGAACGGGGCGCTCACGGGGATTCGGTCCTGGCTGGGGGCGTCGACGCCCAAGCCGGCACCCGGGTCGAGATCGGCGGGGGGGCCTGAGTCGATGCCTGGGTTGAGACGGGCGGGGCTCGAGTCGAGGCTGGAAGCGGTCAGGCCGGCGACCGTCAGCTGGCTGGACCGTGGCACATCGCCATCGTCGCCAGCCATCGCGTCTCGTCCCGACGTGAGCATCTTTCCCCCGTTTGCGGCAGGCGGCTGAACCGCCTGCGACCCTCTCTGCGCCAGCCGGATCTGGTTATCCGGACGACTCGCTCAACCCACCTGACAGCACGCACTTCGGGGATGACTCGTCACGTCACGTCGTCCCCCGATCGACGTTTGTAACATCACGTTTATAGCGCGTGAAGTGGCTGTTTGGGAAGCGCTAAGTCCTTTTAGAGGGCAGGTAATTTTATCCTAACCTCATGTTGTCCGCTCTGTGTAATCGGGTGTCTGCGGACAGTTACCGTAGAACTGACAGATTACTCCTTCTTCCTGAGAGCGCCCATCGTCGCTCCAGCCCGCTCGCCGATACGGGAAGATCGAGGGGTGACTACGCGCACCGCCTTCGACTTCCCGTCCCACATCCGGCTGACCGACGACGACACGCCCTTGCGCCGTGACGTCCGGCGGGTCGGCCAGCTGCTGGGCGACTCGCTGGTCCGCCAGCACGGCCCCGCCCTGCTGGAACTGGTGGAACGGGTCCGGGCGCTGACCAAGCAGAGCAAGGACGCGCCGCGGATCGAGGATCGCGATGCCGCTCGCGCCGAGGTCCGCGCGCTGCTCGCCGGCCTGCCGACCGAGACCGCCTCCGCCCTGGTGCGGGCGTTCTCGGCCTACTTCCACCTGGCCAACGTCGCCGAGCAGGTGCACCGGGTGCGCAGCCTGCGAAACCGGCCCGCCGAGCAGGGCTGGTTGGCCAGCGCCGTGGCCGCGGTCGCGGCCGAGGCCGGCCCCGTGGCCCTGGGCCAGGCGGCGCACGCGCTGGCCGTGCGTCCGGTGTTCACCGCCCACCCGACCGAGGCCAGCCGCCGGTCCATCCTGAGCAAGCTGCGCCGCCTGGCCGACGTGCTGGCCGACCCGACCGAGCCAGGCACCGGCGCGCGAGAGCGCCAGGACCGCAACCTGGCCGAGATCATCGACCTGATCTGGCAGACCGACGAGCTGCGCCGGCACCAGCCCACCCCGGTGGACGAGGCCCGCAACGCGGTGTACTACCTGCAGGAGCTGATCGATGAGACGGTGCCGGACTTCACCAGTGACCTAGCCGCCGAACTCGCCCGCCACGGCGCCGAGCTGGACACCGACGCCCGGCCGCTGACCTTCGGCTCGTGGATCGGCGGCGACCGGGACGGCAATCCCAACGTCACCGCCGCAGTCACCAGCGAGGTGCTGCGACTGCAGCATCACGTGGCCGCCCGCTCGGCGCTGGCCGAGGTCGACGCGCTGATCGGCGAGCTGTCCTCCTCCAGCTCCATCGTCGGGGTGTCCCCTGAGCTGGAAGAGTCGATCGCCACCGACCTGGCTAACCTGCCGGAGCTGGACCCGCGAATCAAGGTGGTGAACGAGACCGAGCCGTACCGGCTCAAGCTGTCCTGCGTCAGGCACAAGATCGTAAACACCCGGCAGCGGATCGACTCCGGCAGCAGGCACGTGCCCGGCCGCGACTACCTCGGCCGGTCAGAGCTGCTGGCCGAGCTCCGGCTGATCGGGACCTCGCTGCGGCAGAACTCCGGCGGCCTGATCGCCGACGGCGTGCTTGCCCGGGTCCAGCGCACCATCTCGATCTTCGGGCTGCATCTGGCGACCCTGGACATCCGCGAGCACGCCGATGCCCACCACCACGCCGTCGGGCAGCTCATCGACCGGCTCAAGGAGGAGCACTGGCTCTACGCCGACCTGCCCCGGGACTACCGGCGCCGGCTGCTGTCCAAGGAGCTGGCCTCACGCCGGCCACTGGCTCAGACCCCGCCGCCGCTGGACCCGGCCGGCGCCAAGACCTTCGCCGTCTTCACCGAGATCCGCCAGGCGCTGGACACCTACGGCGTCGAGGTGATCGAGAGCTACATCGTGTCGATGACGATGGGCGCCGACGACGTGCTGGCCGCGGTGGTGCTGGCCCGCGAGGCCGGGCTGGTCGACGTGCACGGCACCGGGTCCGGGCCGGGCGAGCCAGGCGGCGGGCGGCGGCCGGTGGCACGCATCGGTTTCGTGCCGTTGCTGGAGACCGTCGAGGAGCTGCGTCACAGCGGTGACGTGCTCGACGAGCTGCTCTCGGATCCGACCTACCGGCTGATCGTCCGGCTGCGCGGTGACGTGCAGGAGGTGATGCTCGGCTACTCCGACTCCAACAAGGACGCCGGCATCACCACCTCCCAGTGGGAGATCCACAAGGCCCAGCGCACGCTGCGCGACGTCGCGGCCCGGCACGGAGTCCGGCTGCGGCTGTTCCACGGCCGCGGCGGGACCGTGGGCCGCGGCGGCGGCCCCACCTACGACTCGATCCTGGCCCAGCCCTGGGGAGTGCTGGCCGGCGAGATCAAGTTCACCGAGCAGGGCGAGGTGATCAGCGACAAGTACTCCCTTCCGGAGCTGGCCAAGGAGAACCTGGAACTGACCGTGGCCGCGGTGCTGCGGGCCTCGGCGCTGCATCTGTCACCGCGCCAGCGGCCGGACCAGCTGCAGACCTGGAACCACGCCATGGACCTGATCAGCGATGCGGCCTTCGGCGCCTACCGCAGGTTCGTCGATGACCCGGGGCTGCCCGACTACTTCCTCGCCTCGACCCCGGTCGAGCAGTTGGGCTCGCTCAACATCGGCTCCCGGCCTGCCCGCCGGCCTGATTCGGGCAATGGCATCTCGGGCCTGCGCGCGATTCCCTGGGTGTTCGGCTGGACCCAGTCGCGCCAGATCGTGCCGGGCTGGTTCGGAGTCGGCTCCGGGCTCAGGGCGGCTCGCGAGGCCGGCCTGGCGGATGCGCTGACGGACATGCACGCCAACTGGCACTTCTTCCGGACCTTCATCTCCAACGTCGAGATGACGCTGGCCAAGACCGACCTGCAGGTCGCCTCGCACTACGTCTCGAGCCTGGTGCCGGTCGAGCTACGCCGGCTGTTCGAGCTGATCCAGGCCGAGCACGAGCTCACCGTCGATGAGGTGCTGCGAGTCACCGGAGAGCAGTTCCTGCTCGATGACCAGCCCTCGCTGCAGCGAACGCTGAGCGTTCGCGACGCCTACCTGGACCCGATCTCCTACGCCCAGGTCGACCTGTTGTCGCGCGTCCGCTCCGGCGAGTCCGGCGAGCCGGACGCCGACGGCGCCGCCGAGCAGCTGCGCCGGGCGCTGCTGCTCACCATGAACGGCGTCGCGGCCGGCCTGCGCAACACCGGCTGAGCGCTGTGCCCAGCCCAGGCGCGCCGACCCGTCCGCAACGGCATGTCCGAAAACCGCCAGTCAGGCGTGGCGCGGCACGGCAGACTGGACCCGTGCCGATCAATGAGGACGCCGCGTACCGCGCGGTGCGCAGCCGGGACGCCCGCTTCGACGGGACCTTCTACACCGGCGTCCGGACGACCGGGATCTACTGCCGGCCCTCGTGCTCGGCGCGCACGCCGCACCGGCGCAACGTCGGCTTCTACCCCAGCTCGGCCGCCGCCCAGCGGGCCGGCTTCCGGGCGTGCAAGATGTGCCGGCCCGACGCCACCCCCGGCTCGCCCGACTGGAACAGCCGCGCCGACCTGGCCGGCCGCGCGGTGCGGTTGATCGCCGACGGGGTGATAGACCGGGACGGGGTCTCCGGGCTGGCTCGCGAGCTGGGCTACTCAGAACGCCAGGTCAGCCGGGCCCTGGTGGCCGTGCTGGGGGCGCCGCCGCTGGCGCTGGCCCGGGCCCAGCGCGCCCAGACCGCGCGGATCCTGCTGGAGAACACCGGCCTGGCGGCCTCCGAAGTCGCCTTCGCCGCCGGCTTCGCCAGCATCCGGCAGTTCAACGACACCATCTCCGAGGTCTTCGCCAGCACGCCCAGCCAGCTGCGAGCCGCCCGCTCCCGCTCCGGCGCAGAGCTCGGGGCCATCGACCTGCGGCTGGCCTACCGCTCGCCCATGGACGTCGCCGCCACCTTGCGCTTCCTGGCCGGCCGCGCGGTCAGCGGCCTGGAGAGCTACGACGGGAGCACCCTGAGCAGGACGCTGCGGCTGCCGCACGGGGCCGGCCTGGTGTCGCTGACCCCGGCCGAGGGCTATGTCGCCGCCCGGCTGCGGCTGGTCGACCACCGGGACCTGGCCGCCGCGGTGGCCAGGGTCCGGCGGTTGCTCGACCTGGACGCCGACCCGCAGGCGGTGGACGAGGTGCTGGCCGGGCAACCGGCGCTGGCCGACCTGGTCGACCGGCGGCCGGGCCTGCGCTCGCCAGGTGCGGTGGACGGCTTCGAGATGGCCGTCCGGGCGGTCATCGGGCAGCAGATCTCGGTGGCCAGCGCGAGCACCGTGCTCCGACGGCTGGTCGCCGAGCACGGCCGGCCGGCCTTCGACGCCGACCCGGGCTGGCGGCTGTTCCCCGAACCGGCCGTGATCGCGGGCCTGGACCCGGCGTCGCTGCCGATGCCCCGCGCGCGCGGGCGCACCCTGGTCGGGCTGGCCGCCGCGATGGCCGATCAGGCAGTGGTGCTGGGACCGGGCTCGGACCGGGCCGCGACCCGGGCCGCGCTGCTGGAACTGCCCGGCATCGGCCCGTGGACCGCGGACTACCTGCTGATCCGCGCGCTCGGTGACCCGGACGTCTACCTGGGCGGTGACCTCGGCGTCCGGCAGGCACTGGCCCGCCTGAACGGAGATCTCGACCCGGGGGCCACCGCGCCCTGGCGCAGCTACCTGACACACCACCTGTGGGCCAGCCTGGCCGACGATCCCGCACCGCGCTCGAATGCCCAAACGCCCCTGCCGGACAATGGCTTGCTATCGAAAGAGGACCGATGATCATTCACAGCTATGTCGACTCACCGCTGGGCCCGCTGCTGCTGACCGGCGACGGCGAGGGCCTCACCGGCCTCTACACCGACCAGCACGGCCGGCTGCCGACCGAACTCGGCCCCCGGGTGGACGAGGAGTTCGCCGAGGCCCGCACCCAGCTCGAGGAGTACTTCGCCGGTGAGCGCGATGACTTCGACCTGCCGCTGACCGCGCCGGGGACGCCGTTCCAGCGGGCGGTGTGGCAGGCGCTGCGCGAGATCCCCTACGGCTCCACGATGAGCTACCGGCAGGTGGCCGAGCAGGTCGGCAACCCCAAGGCGGTCCGGGCGGTCGGCTCGGCCAACAGCCGCAACCCCATCTCGATCATCGTGCCGTGCCACCGGGTGGTGGGCAGTGGCGGCAAGCTGATCGGCTACGCCGGCGGCTTCTCCGCCAAGCGCTGGCTGCTCGATCACGAGATCGGGACCGCTGGCCGGCTGGCTGGAGCGAGTGCTGCCGACGGCGGAGCTAGCCGGCACAACCGGGTATAAGGACCTGACCCCGGTCTGCGCTTGCTTAGGGGCAGGTGACCCAGCTGGTGGTGGTGTAACCCGAGGTCTCGCCCCACCAGAACGCTTCGCCGCAAGGTCCGGCGTGGGCGTACTGGCCGATCACCTCGCCCCGAATGCTGCCGTAGTGATAGCTGGTCACCTGGTACTGCGTGTACGGATCAGGGATGGCGCCCGCCGAGGCCGAGGCGACCGGCGACAACGCGAGGGTGCTGATCGTCACGGTGGCCAGTACTAGGGACCTGGCGAATCTGCTGTTCAGTGTCATCACTGCTCCGAGGGCTCGACCCTGATGTCTGGCTCAGGACATTAGCCCAGAACATCCAGATTTGATACGCCAAGCCTCAGCTGACGGTCACCGTCCGGCAGCCCAGCCTGGGATTGCCGGTGCCCAGCCTGAGGTTCAGCGCGTAGACGCAGAGGGTGTGGGTTCCGCGCGCCACGCTGCCCACCGTGAGCGCGAAGCCGGAGTTGGGACCGACCCGCATCGCGGCGGCCACGTCCGGCCGGGCCACCCCGGTGCTGAACCGGCCCCGCATCCGGCCGTCGAGGTAGACGTCGATGTTGACCGGGTTGCTCGGCAGGTCCGGGTCAGCGGCCCAGCCGGTCGCACGGACGCTGCCCCGGCCGCCGGCCGCCGAGTCCAGGTAGCCCTTCGGGTTGTGCAGCGCGGCGGCGGCGTTGGCCTTGGTGATGATGCTGGTGGCCTGGCTGCCCACCCCGATCGAGATCACCGGGTGGGCGGTGGGGCTCAGCCAGCGCATGATCGAGTTCAGCGAGGCCGAGTCGAGGGCCACGCAGCCGGCGGTCGGCCGGCCGTTGGCGACGTGCAGGAAGAACGCCGAGCCGGCGCCGGCCACCACCGGAAAGCGGTTGTAGTCGATCACGACGGCATGGGCGTACACCGGGCCCATGTAGTAGAGGTTCTCACTCGCCCCACCCGGCGAATAGCTCTGGACCACATGGGTGTTGTAGGCAGGGGAGTTGACGTTGCCGTTCCACCAGTCGTTACGCCCGGCTTGGAAGTACGGCAGCCTGGTGCCGTTGTTCGGCTGGTTGCCGAAGGCCTGGGTGAGGCCGAAGACTCCGGCCGGGGTCCGTGACATGCCCTCGCTGGTCTGCCCGACGCCGTTGCGGCCGACGTAGGCGGTGACCGGGCCGGCCGCGCGCCAGAAGCCGCCGAGGCTGGAACGCTGCCACAGTTCCAGCCGCGCCGTGGTCGAGGTAGAACTCGCGGCCTGCACGGTGATGACCTGGTTCGGCGAGCTGGCCGCCTCGGCGGGGCTGGCCAGCGGGGGCGCCAGCACGGCGACCGCGGTGGCCGCCAGTCCGCTCAGCACAGCGGTGAGGACTGCGAGGCTGGCTTTCATGTGCTCTCTTCTCCTTGCGAGGTGCTCTGAGCGGGTAAGCGCTCGGCCATCTGTGTCGGCGAGCAGCGTGGACGCTAGCGCAACCAACGGCGACAGGCTGGGTGAGCGCACGTGAACAAGTTGAAGGACGCTCTCTCCCGACCCCCAATTCGGGCGATCGCCGCCTCACTCGGACCTGCAGACCTGGGTGAAGGCGTTTAATACTTCAGGTCTGCTGGTGTGCCGCGAGACGAGGGAGACGTGATGACTTCCACCGAGGGTGGTGGTAGGTGCGATTTCTTCGTCACCTACAACCACAACGACGGGTCGTGGGCGCTGTGGATAGCGGCGGAGTTGGAGCAGGCCGGATATCACGTGCGAATTCAAGCGTGGGATTTCCGTCCCGGCGGCAACTTCATGGCAGAGATGAACAGCGCTCTCGGTGAATGCGCGCACACGATAGGGGTGATGAGCGAGAACTACCTGCAGTCTGTTTTCAGCACCGCCGAATGGACAGCAGCGTATCGGCAGGCTCTGCTTGGCCGTGATCGTGGATTCATACCGGTCCGGGTCACCAGTTGCGACCCAGCACCGCTGCTCGGTCCCATCGCCTATATCGACCTTGTCGGAGTGGACGAGGCTGAAGCAAGGCGACGGTTACTGGAAGGCGTGGTTGCCCAAGTTCCTCGCAAGCGACGCGCTCCGGGCTTTCCGGGGGCTGCAGGCAATCGCGCACCGTGAGCGCAGACCCATCGCCTTCG
Source organism: Jatrophihabitans sp. (assembly GCA_036399055.1). Classification (NCBI taxonomy): domain Bacteria; kingdom Bacillati; phylum Actinomycetota; class Actinomycetes; order Jatrophihabitantales; family Jatrophihabitantaceae; genus Jatrophihabitans; species Jatrophihabitans sp. Next base: position 16,863 of record DASWNX010000037.1, on the reverse strand, counting down.
GCTGCTGTACGTGGGCGGGCATACTGGAGACTCGGCACCCGAATGCTCACTATTCCCGTGCGCCATCAGATGAAGGGGCTTAGGTGACCGACCAGCAGTCAACCCGCGATGACGCGCTGCCAAACCAGAGCCCACCATACTTCTTCGTGCACCACGCAGCCGAAGACACCTCTTGGGCTGAATGGATCACTGGGGTCCTTGAGACCGAGGGGTACCAAGTCCGGATGGAGGGTCGGGACATACGGCCCGGCCAGAACCGATTGGCTGAGAGGAACCGGCTGCTCGGAGAGTGCCGGCATACCATAGCCGTGCTGTCGACTTCTTCTCTCGGCAATGCCTCACCTCTCGGAGAGGTGCTTAGCGCGGCACTGAATCAAAGCGTTGAAGGCAAAGACCGGGCGCTGATCCCGATCCGAATCGAAGAGTGCGAACCGGGCGCCTTGCTAAGCCCGGTGGTCCCGATCAACCTGACCGGCCTCGACGAACGCGAGGCAACGCAAGCAGTGCTGAACGGCATTCGCGCGATGGCACCTGCGGTTTCGTCGTTTCCTGGACGGGCAGCCACGTCCGGGGCGAAAGCAACCTTGAGCACTGCACGGTTTCCAGCAACCGGGCCTGCTGTGTGGGAGCTGCGCTCACACCGACCGGACCCCCACTTCGTCGGCCGCGATGAGTTGCTGACCGCTTTGCACCAGCGTCTCAAGAGTGGCGGTGCCACGGCCCTCGTGCAGGCGATCACCGGTCTGGGCGGGATCGGCAAGACGCGTGCCGCGATCGAGTACGCCCACCGCTACGCCCGCGTGTATGACGTCGTGTGGTGGATCCGGGCCGAACGCCCCGAGACCCTCCTCAGTGACTACGCCGGTCTCGCCGCCGACTTTTCGCTTCCGCACATGGCCCAGCAAGAGATGGCTATCGCAGCGGTACGTCAAGAGCTCAGGCGGCGTGAGAACTGGCTCCTCATTTTTGACAACGCTGATGACCCGTCGGCAATCACGAACCTTCTTCCTGATCGCCACTCCGGCAGTGTCGTGGTCACGACCCGACGCCGCGAGTGGCCGCACAGTGACAACCTGCCGGTTGAGGTACTCGATGAGCAGGCCGCGCGGGAGTACCTGCGGCAGCGGGCGGGCGTGACCGATGACCAGGTTGCCGATTCGCTCGCTAATGCCCTAGGCCTGTTGCCGCTCGCGCTCGCACAGGCGGCAGCAGTCATAGCGGATGGAATGGGAGCTGGGGAGTACCTGAAGCTCATCGAGAGCCGAGCGCCCGAGCTGTTCGAGCAAGGGCGGCCGATCGACTCCGAGACCACTGTCTCAACCACCTGGCGAGTGTCATTTGAACAGCTCGCCAGCCATCCCGGTGCTGTGGCACTGCAGCAATTGTCTTCCTTCTTCGCCCCGGACGCTTTGCCCGTTACGATCCTCCGCCCAGCGGATGAGCTCCCCGATGCCCTCGTTCACGTGCTAACCGACCCGATGGCTCGAGTAGCTGCTACCCGGGAGCTGGCGCGATACTCCCTCGCCGACCCCGCTGGCGGGGAGTTGTCGACCCACCGTCTGGTCCAACTCATCGTCCGCACCCAACTTCGCGATCAAGAAGACGCCTGGGCCCGCTACACCCTCATCGTCGCCGTGAACACGTTTCCCGCCGAACCAGAGCAGCCCAGCAGTTGGCCGGCGGCTGATCAATTCCTTCCACACGCCATCGCCGCTGCGGCGCACGCCTCGCGCCTTGGTATAGATCCTGCGAACAGATCGGTGCTTCTAGACCGGACCAGCCGCTACCTCTCAGCGCGCGGGCGGATAGGTGAAGCCGCAGGTCTGGCAAAGCAGGCCACTACCGTCGCCGACTTCATAGGAGCCGAGCACCCCGCCACCCTCGCCGCACTGCACAGCTACGGCAAAGCCCTGCGTGCCCAGGGTCATCTTCGCGAGGCCCGGACTGTGCTGGAGAACGTCTACACCAGCCGGATACGGGTGCTCGGAGGAGATGATCCCGCAACCCTGGCCACCGCGCGTGAACTCATCGCAACGCGCCACGCCCTCGGCGATCTCGCGGGATCTCGAAAAGTCGACGACCAAACCCTGCCGTTGCACTCCGCTGTGCTTGGTGCCCATCATCCCGATTCGCTCACCGCGCTCGCATACCACGCCCGTCTGCTATACGGCGAAGGGCGGTACCGTGACGCCCGGGTAATCGAGGAACGACTCATCGACCGCCGCCGGGAATTGTTGGGCGCTGATCACCCGGACACCCTCACCTCGATCAACAACCTGGCCCGCACCCTGAGCGAACTAGGAGACCTGCAGCAAGCCCGCGAGCTGCAACAACAGGTGCTCGACCGCCGCCGGGGATTGTTAGGCGCTGATCACCCGGACACCCTCACATCGATCAGCAACCTGGCCGTCACCCTGCGCGAACTAGGAGAGCTGCAGCAAGCCCGCGAGCTGCAACAACAGGTGCTCGACCGCCGCCAGCAGCTGCTGGGCGCTGATCACCCGGACACCCTTACCTCGGCGGGCAACCTGGCCGGCACCCTGAGCGAACTAGGAGAGCTGCAGCAAGCCCGCGAGCTGCACCAACAGGTGCTCGACCGCTGCCAGCAATTGTGGGGCGCTGATCACCCGGACACCCTCGCCTCGAGGAACAACCTGGCCAGCACCCTGAGCAGGCTGGGAGAGCTGCGGCGAGCCCGCGAACTGCACCAACAGGTAATTGACCGCTGCCAGGAATTGTTGGGCGCTGATCACCCGAACACCCTCACCTCGATCAACAACCTGGCCGGCACCCTGAGCGAACTAGGAGAGCTGCAGCAAGCCCGCGAGCTGCAACAACAGGTGCTCGACCGCCGCCGGGAATTGTTGGGCGCTGATCACCCGGACACCCTCACCTCGATCAGCAACCTGGCCAGCACCCTGAGCAGGCTGGGAGAGCTGCAGCAAGCCCGCGAGCTGCAAGAACAGGTGCTCGACCGCCGCCAGCAGTTGCTAGGCGCTGATCACCGGGACACCCTCACCTCGATCAGCAACCTGGCCGTCACTCTGAGCGAACTAGGAGAGCTGCAGCAAGGCCGCGAGCTGCAACAACAGGTGCTCGACCGCTGCCGGGAATTGTTGGGCGCTGATCACCCGGACACCCTCACATCGATGAACCACTTGGGCAGCACCCTCATCTCATCGGGAGATCTCTCCGGGGCTCGGGCATTGTTCACGCAGAGTCTGGAGTTCAGCCGTCGTAAGCTCGGCGAGCGTCATCCACGGACCAGCGAATCAGCGTGGCATGCCTACCAAATCGAAATGGCGCGCGGCAATGCTCCAGCCGCACGGAATATCGTCGTCCGGCATCTTGCATGGCTTCGCACCGCGCGCGTGGATCAACTTTCGCTCAACCAGAGGACTATAAAGCGGGAGCTAGGCCGCGGAAGACCACCGGGGAGATGACTCCGCACCGCGACCGCAGCCGAACGACGTCGACCACGGCGGTCGATCAGGAGTTGAACTCGTTCTGGGCCGGCTCCAGGCCCTTGGCGATCAGCGCCTCGACCGCGTCGGCGGCCCGGTCGAGGAAGAACGGCAGTTCCTTGCGCTCGGCGGCGGCCCACTCACGCAGCACGTAGTCGGCGGGGTCCTGGCGCCCGGGCGGCCGGCCGATCCCAAAGCGGACCCGCAGGTACTCCTTGGACCCCAGGGCCGAGCTGGTGGACTTCAGGCCGTTGTGGCCGCCCTCGCCACCGCCGCGCTTGAGCCGCAAGCTGCCGAACGGCAGGTCGAGCTCGTCGTGCACGACGATGATCTGCTCGACGCCCACCTTGAAGAACCGGCTGATCGCCACGATCGGGCCGCCGGACTCGTTCATGTAGCACTTCGGCTTGGCCAGCACGGCAGCCTGCCCGGCCAGCCGGCCCTCGACGATGTCGGCCCGGCCCTTGTGCGCCTTGAACGGCCGGCCCAGTCGCGCCGCCAGGTCATCGGCCACCAGGAACCCGGCGTTGTGCCGGGTGCCGGCATACCGAGGGCCCGGATTGCCAAGGCCGACGATCAGAAAACGCTCGTCAGTCATTGGCAGCTCCGGGCCCTGGTGAGAAAACCAGTGCCGCCGTGCGGGCGGCAGCGCGCGTCCTAGGACCCGTCCGACTTGCCCTCGGCGGCTTCGGCGACGTCGGCGTCGGACGGCTCCTCGATGATGCCCAGGTCGGCGATCGACTCGGCGGTGTCGGCCTCGATGTCCTCGGCGGTCGGCGCGGTGCTGACGTTGAGCAGCAGCGTCTCGGCGTCGGTCACCAGCGTCGAGCCGGCCGGCAGGATCAGGTCGCCGGCGGTGATGTGCGCGCCCGCGTCCAGGCCCTGGATCGAGACCTCGATCTCGTTGGGGATGTGGGTGGCCTCTGCCTCGATCTGCACCGAGGTGTACTCCTGGCCCAGCATCGCGCCGGGAGCGAGGTCGCCGACGATCACCAGCGGAACCTCGATGGTGACCTTCTCACCGATCCGGACCGCGATCAGGTCGACGTGCTCGTAGCTACCGCGGATCGGGTGCCGCTGGACGGCCTTGGGGATGGTGAGCTGGTCCTCACCGTCCAGGGACAGGGTCAGCAGCACGTTGCCGCCACCCCGCTTGATCGCCTGGGTGAACTCGCGGGCCGGCAGCGACACGTGCCGCGGGTCGGCGCCGTGGCCGTAGATGACGGCGGGGATCTTGCCGGAACGACGGGTACGGCGAGCGCCACCCTTGCCGAACTCGGTACGTGTTTCGGCGGCCAAACGGACTTCAGACACGAGGGCGCTCCTGTTGCATCGTTTCGTACATGGTTGTCACGTAATCAGTTCACATCGTGGTGCGGTGCTTGTTCAGTGAATCGTGCTGGGTGTGAGACGGCGGTCACGGGACGGTTGTCGAACGCGGTGTCGCACGGCGGGGCTGTCGTGTTCCGCAGTCGGAGACCACGGTCACAACAGGTCACAACACAGCGCCGGCAAGCACCGCGTCGATAACGGGCCCCATCAGGACGGCCTACCGGGCTGATCTGCTCACGTCGTGGCTGATCTGCTCAGTCGACCGGGTCTGCGGGCTCCCTCGCCGAGGCAACCCTGCAAGCCTACAAGGCAGTTGAACCGCCGGGGAAATCGGGTAGCCGACGCGGTGGCGCCGGCCCGCGTGGTGATCGGGCACGGCGCACGCGCACTAGCATCGCAGCCGTGTCCCACACTGCCGGCCGGGTGAGCGTCCGGGTTCCCGCCAAAATCAACCTCCAGTTGGCGGTGGGGGCGCTGGGGGCTGACGGTTTCCACCAGATCGGCACGGTGTTTCACGCACTGGAGCTGACCGATCTGCTGACCGCGGCGCCGGCCGACTCGCTGTCGCTGAGCATGACGGGCGCCGAGAGCGCCGGCCTGCCGGCCGACCAGGGCAACCTGGCCTGGCGGGCGGCGCGACTGCTGGCCGAGCACGCCGGCATCCCGGCCCACGTCGAGTTCGCGATCGACAAGCGCATTCCGGTCGCCGCCGGCCTGGCCGGCGGATCGGCCGACGCCGCCGCCGCCCTGCTGGCCTGCGACCGGCTCTGGCAGCTGCGGCTGCCGGCCGCCGAGCTGACCGCCCTGGCCGCCCAGCTGGGCAGTGACGTCGCCTTCGCCCTGCTGGGCGGTTCGGCACTCGGCGCCGGCCGTGGCGAGCGGCTGCGCCCGATCGAAGGCGGGGCGCGGTTTTCCTGGGTGCTGGCGGTGGCCCACGGCGGGCTGTCCACGCCCGCTGTCTACGCCGAGCTGGACCGGCAGCGCGGTCCCGACCAGGCTCGCGCGGCCAGCGACCCGGACGCCGCGGTCGCCGCCAGCGGGGTGCTGGAGGCGGTGGCCAGCGGAGATCCCGAGCTGCTGGCCGGCCGGCTGGCCAACGACCTGCAACCGGCTGCGATCGCGCTGGCGCCCTACCTGGCCCAGACCCTTGCCGCGGGCCAGGACTGCGGCGCGCTGGCCGGCATCGTCTCCGGCTCGGGACCGACCTGCGCGTTCCTGGCCCGCGATCAGGCCCACGCCCGGACGCTGGCCCGGGCGCTGGAGGACACCGGCGTCTGCCGGCAGGCCCTGGCGGTGACCGGCGGCGACGCCCGGGCGACGGTGCTCGCCTGATGACGGCCCAGACGGCGGTCCCGATGACGGCCCAGACGGCGGCCCTGATGGCGGTGTCGCGCTGATGGCGAACCTGGTCAACCTGGAGAACGTCTCCAAGAGCTACGGCACCACCTCGGTGCTCGAGGCGGTGTCGCTGGGGATCGGCGACCGGGACCGGATCGGCGTGGTCGGGCGCAACGGCGGCGGCAAGTCGACCCTGCTGCGGATGATCACCGGGGCCGAGCCGCCGGACACCGGCCGCTCCACCGCCACCGGCGGGCTGCAGATCGCCAGCGTGGACCAGGCCGGCCACCTCAACGCCGGTTCCACGGTGCGAGACCTGGTGGTGGGAGACGCGGCCGAGCACGTCTGGGCCGGCGACGCCGCCGTGCGTGAGGTGCTGACCGGTCTGGGGCTGGCGGCGCTGGGCCTGGACACCCTGGTGGACCGGATGTCGGGCGGCGAGCGCCGCCGGGTGTCGCTGGCCGCCGCGCTGGTCACCGACGCCGACCTGCTGGTGCTGGACGAGCCGACCAACCACCTCGACATCGAAGGCGTCACCTGGCTGGCGGAGTACCTCAACCGCCGGCGCGGCGCGCTGCTGGCCGTCACCCACGACCGGTGGTTCCTCGACGCGGTCTGCACCCGCACCTGGGAGGTGATCGACGGCTCGGTCCGCAGCTTCGACGGCGGGTACGCCGCCTACGTGCTGGCCCGGGCCGAGCGGGACCGGCAGGCCAGCGCCAGCGAGGCGCGACGGCAGAACCTGCTGCGCAAGGAGCTGGCCTGGTTACGCCGGGGTCCGCCGGCCCGCACGTCCAAGCCGAAGTTCCGGATCGAGGCCGCCGAGGCGCTGATCGCCGACGTGCCGCCGGCGCGCAGCGCCGTGGAGCTGCGGGCGCTGTCGGCCAAGCGGCTGGGCCGCACGGTGTACGACGTCGAGGACGTCACGCTTGCCGTCGGCAGCGGTGACAGCGCGCGCACGCTGTTCTCCGGCGCCACCTGGCATGTCGGGCCCGGCGACCGGATCGGGATCATCGGCGTCAACGGCTCGGGCAAGACCCACCTGCTGCGGCTGCTGGCCGGCGAGCTGGCCCCCGACGCCGGCAAGGTGGTGATCGGCCAGACCGTCCGGGTCGGTTACCTGTCCCAGAACGTCACCGAGCTGCCGTCGCAGTTGCGGGTGATCGAGGCGGTGACCGAAGTGCGCAGCACCGCGGTGCTCGGCGGTGTCGAGCAGTCGGCCAGCCAGCTGGCCGAGCGGTTCGGCTTCGCCAACGAGCGGCAGTGGACGCCGGTGAGCGACCTGTCCGGCGGCGAGCGGCGCCGGCTGCAGCTGCTGCGGTTGCTGCTCACCCAGCCCAACGTGCTGCTGCTGGACGAGCCGACCAACGACCTGGACACCGACACCCTCGCCGAGCTGGAGGACCTGCTGGACTCCTGGGCCGGCACCCTGGTGGTCGTCAGCCACGACCGGTACCTCGTCGAGCGGGTCTGCGACTCGACCGTGGCCCTGCTGGACGACGGCTCGATAGCCGCGCTGCCCGGTGGGATCGATGAGTACCTGCGCCGCCGCGCGGCCGACCTGCGGGCCGCCGAGCAAGCCAGCCAGCCGGCGGTCGGCAAGACCGGCAAGCCCGCCAAGCCGGCGGGCAAGTCCGACCCGCGGGCGGCCCGCAAGGAGCTGTCCCGGCTGGAGCGAGAGATCTCCAAGCTGGACCGCCGGGAGGCCGAGCTGCACCAGGCGCTGGCCGAGCACGCCACCGACTACGCCCGGATCAGCGAGCTCGACACCGAGCTGCGGGCGGTGCTGGAGTCCAAGGATGCCGCCGAGCACAGCTGGCTGGAGCTGTCGGAGGAGCTGTAGCGCTCGCCTCAGGAGTCCAGTGACAGCTTCGGCTTGGCCTCCAGGCCTCGCAGGCCGTTCCAGCCCAGGTTCACCAGGTGCGCGGCCACCTCCTCGCGCTTGGGCTTGCGCACCTCGAGCCACCACTGCCCGGTCAGCGCCACCATGCCCACCAGCATCTGGGCGTACATGCCGGCCAGCTTGGGGTTGAGCTTCCGGGCGCTGAACTCGCGGACCAGGATGTACTCGACCTGGCTGGCGATGTCGTTGAGCAACGAGGAGAAGGTGCCGGTGCTGGTGGCCACCGGGGAGTCCCGGACCAGGATCCGGAAGCCGTCGGTCTGCTCCTCGATGTAGGTGAGCAGCGCCAGGGCCGCCTGCTCGACCAGCGCCCGGGGGTTGGTGCCGGTCAACGCCGAGGTGACCGCTTCCATCAGATTGCGCATCTCGCGGTCCACCACCACCGCGTACAGGCCTTCCTTGCCGCCGAAGTGCTCGTAGACCACCGGCTTGCTGACCCCGGCGCGGGTGGCGATCTCTTCGATCGAGGTGACCTCGAAGCCCTTCTCCGCGAACAGCGCCCGCCCGACGTCCAGCAGTTGCTCCCGCCGCTCTTTGCCGGTCATCCGAACCCGGGGCCTGCTCTGGCTGTCGGTCACCGGGCCCATTGTTGCGCATCGGCCGGCCTACGGCGCGCAGCTGCGGTTTCCCTCGTTCCCGCGGACTTGCGATTATGGGCCCATGACCGATTCGCCGACCACCACCGCACCGGACGCAGCCCAGGACCCATCGGCCGGGCTGGCGGCGCTGGCAGCGCCGGGCGCCGCTGGCGAAGACCCGCTGCTGTCAGCGGCCCGGCTGGCCGACGCCGGTGACGAACTGGCCGGCCTGCGCGAGCGTTTCGAGCTCCCCGACGGCGTCGTCTACCTCGACGGCAACTCTCTGGGCCCGTTGCCACGGGTGGTGCTGCCGGCGGTCACCGAGCTGGTGCGCCGGCAATGGGGCCAGGATCTGATCACCTCCTGGAACGTCCACGACTGGTGGGGCCTGCCGGGACGGGTGGGCGACCAGCTCGCCGGCTTGATAGGCGCGGCCGAGGGCCAGGTGATGTGCGGCGACTCGACCTCGGTCCAGCTCTTTCAGGCGATGACGGCAGCCTGCCGGCTACGGCCCGGACGGTCGACGCTGCTGACCGACGGGGTGAACTTTCCCAGCGACCAGTACCTGGCCGACTCGGTGGGCCAGCTGCTCGGCCTGCGGGTGGTCCGGCTGCATCCGTCGGAGTTGACGGCCTACCTGAGCGAGCACGGCGATCAGGTGGCGGCGGTGTCGTTCTCACTGGTCGACTACCGCACCGGCGAGCTCTTCGACGCCGCCGGGCTGACCCGGGCGACGCAGGCTGCCGGCGCGGTGATGGTCTGGGACCTCTGCCATGCCATCGGCGCGCTGCCGGTCGCGCTGGACGAGATCGGGGCGGACCTGGCGGTCGGCTGCACTTACAAATACCTCAACGGCGGGCCGGGCTCGCCCGCCTTCATCTACATAGCCCACCGGCATCAGCGCCACGTGCAGCTGCCGTTGACCGGCTGGAACGGCCACCGCGAGCCGTTCGGCCTCAACGGCAGTTACGTGCCGGCTGAGTCGATCGAGCAGGCCCGGATCGGCACTCCGGCGCTGCTGTCGATGGCCGCGCTGCAGGCCGCGCTGGCCGCCTTCGACGGGGTGGGCATCGACCGGGTGCGGGCCAAGTCACTGGCCCTGACCCAGCAGGTGATCGAGTTCGCCGACCAGCGACTGGCCCGGTTCGGCGTCGAGGTGGTCACCCCGCGGCGGCCGGAGCTGCGCGGCTCGCAGGTCTCACTGCGGATGCCCGAGGCCTACCAGGTCTGCCAGGCCCTGATCGAGCGTGGCGTCATCGGCGACTTCCGGGCGCCCGACCTGCTGCGACTGGGGTTCACCCCGATGTACCTCAGCTTCACCGAGGTTCACCAGGGCATGCTCACGCTGGCCGAGATCCTGGCCGACGGCAGCTACCGCCAGCCCCGGTTCGCCCAGCGGGCAGCGGTCACCTGAGCCACGGCCCGACGAGCGTCGCGACTCAGGCGGCGACCCGCTCCTCGGCGCGCTCGGCTGCCCGGCGGGCGGCGAGCTTGTCGAACCGGTCCCGGCGCGGCCAGCGGACCTCGCTGGCCCAGCCGAGCTTCTCGAACAGCCAGATCGTCCGGGCCGAGATGTCGAGCTGGCCGCGGTCGACGCCGTGCCGGGCGCAGGTCGGGTCGGCGTGGTGGCTGTTGTGCCAGGACTCCCCCATGCTCAGGATCGCCAGCGGCCAGAAGTTCGCCGACCTGTCACGGGAGGCGTAGGGCCGCTCGCCGATCATGTGACAGACCGAGTTGATGGACCAGGTCACGTGGTGCAGCAGGCACACCCGCACCAGCGAGGCCCAGAAGTAGGCGCTCAGCGCGCCGGTCCAGGACCAGGTGATCAACCCGCCCAGCACCGCCGGGGCCAGCAGGGTGAAGGCCACCCAGAACGGGAACTGCCTGTCGATCCGCACCAGGTCCGGATCGGCCTGCAGGTCGGGGGCGTACTTGGCCTGGTTGGTGCGCTCGGAGTCGAACATCCAGCCCAGATGGGCGTACCAGAAGCCCTTGACGAGCCCGCTGGCCGACTGGCCGAAACGCCACGGCGAGTGCGGGTCGCCCTCCCGGTCGGAGAAGGCGTGGTGGCGCCGGTGGTCGGCGACCCAGCGGATGACCGGGCCCTCGATGGCCAGCGAGCCGGCGATCGCCAGCGCGATCTTGAGTCCCCGGTTGGCCTTGAACGCGCCGTGGGTGAAGTAGCGATGAAAGCCCACCGTGATCCCGAGCGCGGACACCACGTAGAACCCGACCGCCAGGCTCAGCTCGGTCCAACCGATTCCCCAGCCCCAAGCCAGCGGGACGGCGGCCAGCAGCGCCAGGAACGGCACCACCACGAACACGTAGAGCAAGATCTGCTCCAGAAGGCTCTTGTGGCCCGAGATCATCGGCTTGGCCCCCGGCTGGCCGTCCTGCAGGTTGGGGCTCGGCTGGGCGGCGCCCGGCGTGTCCTCGAGCATCGTCATAAGCTGGCTCCTGGAGAAGTGGTGAGCAGAGAAGTAGCAAGTGCCGGCGCGGTGGTTTCGGCGCGTGGCTGGTACGTCGTAGTCATCAGGCCTCTGTTCGGCCCGGCTACGCAAGCGTAACCTACGCTACCGTAAGTTTGAGGTACTCGCACTGTGGATTCGCCACCGCGTAGGCTGTCCGGCGTCGAGCGCTCGCCGCGGGGCGGCAGGCGCGCAGTGGGAGATGGGGTAATCGGCAGCCCGCCGGCCTTTGGAGCCGTGCAGTCTGGGTTCGAGTCCCAGTCTCCCAGCGATCTCTTCGCCGATCGGCTGCCCGGCGCCTGCCGATCGAACGCCCAGGGCCTGCCGATCGACTGCCCAGGGCCTGCCGATGGGCTGCCCTGCGTCCGCCGTGGGCGCTGCCGTGGCAGCCAGGAGACCGGCCGGATTCGGATAGGCTCCCGCACGTGACCGCCCTCGACGCCTCGATCGCGCGCCCGCCGCTCACAATCATCATCCTGGCCGCCGGTGAGGGCAGCCGGATGAAGTCCCCGGCGCTGCCCAAGGTGTTGCACTCCTTCGCCGGACGCTCGATGCTCGCCCACGTGCTGGCAGCGACTGCCGGCCTGGCTGCCGAGCGCACCGCGGTGGTGATCGGGCACCGCCGGGACGAGGTCGCCGCCGAACTGGCCCTGCTCGACCCGTCCGCTGTGCCGGTGGTGCAAGAGCAGCAGAACGGCACCGGCCACGCGGTCCGGATAGCGCTGCAGCAGCTGGCCGCCGATCGGCCCGTCACCGGCGCCGTGCTGGTGCTGCCCGGCGACGCGCCGCTGTTGTCAGCGGCCACCCTGGCCGACCTGCTGGACTCCCATGCCGCCAGCGCGGCCGCCGCGACCCTGCTGACCAGCGAGCTGGCCGATCCGACCGGCTATGGCCGGGTGCTCCGGTCTGATGACCCGGCCCGGCCGGCCTCGGTGGCGCGGGTGGTCGAGCACAAGGACGCCAGCCCAGACGAGCTGGCCGTGACCGAGGTCTCGGCCGGGGTCTACGCCTTCGACGCCGGCCCGCTGAGCCAGGCGGTCGGCCGGCTCAGCACCGACAACGCCCAGGGCGAGGAGTACCTGCCCGAGGTCGTCAGCATCTTCGTCGCCCAGGGCCTGGACGTGCGCGCCCGCCCCGCGCCGGCCGAGGAGACCGCCGGCGTCAACGACCGGCTCCAACTGGCCGCGGCGCACCGCAGTTACAACCAGCGGCTGCTGGAGCGGCACATGCGCGACGGCGTCCGGGTGATCGACCCGGCGACCTGCTGGGTGGACGCCGAGGTCACGCTGGCGCCCGACGTCACACTGAAGCCGAACGTCCAGTTGCACGGCGCGACCCGGATCTCCGCCGGCGCGGTGATCGGCCCGGACAGCACCCTGACCGACACCGTGGTGGGGGCGGGCAGCGTGCTGACGCGCACCGTGGCCAACCAGGCCCGGATAGGCGCCGGCGTCACGGTCGGCCCGTTCGCCTACCTCCGGCCCGGCGCCGAACTGGCCGACCAGGTGCACATCGGCACCTATGTCGAGATCAAGGGCTCCGACATCGGCGTCGGAAGCAAGGTTCCGCACCTGAGCTACGTCGGTGACGCCAGCATCGGCGCGAACACCAACATCGGGGCCGCCACCGTGTTCGTCAACTACGACGGCGTGGCCAAGCACCGCTCGACGATCGGCGACCACGCCCGGACGGGCGCGGACAACATGTTCGTGGCCCCGGTCAACGTCGGCGACGGCGCCTACACCGCGGCCGGCTCGGTGATCACCTCCGACGTCCCGCCCGGAGACTTGGGGGTCAGCCGGACCCCGCAACGCAACGTGGCAGGCTGGGTGCTGCGACGTCGGGCCGGAACCGCCTCAGCGGCTGCGGCTGAAGCTGCCATGAGCAGTGATCCGGCGGTCACCGGCACACCTGCGCCGGACCAGGACAGTCCGAGCAGCACGAGTGGGAGCAGCAAGGCATGAGCAATTTGCAGGTACCCAACCGCAAGAGCATGACGCTGTTCTCCGGCCGGGCGTTTCCTGAGCTGGCCGACGAGATCGCCGGCCACATCGGCATGGAAATCACCCCGATGACCGCCCGGGACTTCGCCAACGGCGAGATCTTCGTGCGGCCGGAGGAGTCGGTTCGCGGCTCGGACGCGTTCGTGATCCAGTCCCACACCACACCGATCAACCACTGGGTGATGGAGACGCTGATCCTGGTCGACGCCCTCAAGCGCGCGTCGGCCAAGCGGATCACCGTGGTGGCTCCGTTCTACCCTTATTCCCGGCAGGACAAGAAGCACCGGGGCCGCGAGCCGATCTCGGCCCGGCTGATCGCCGACCTGCTCAAGACCGCCGGGGCCGACCGGATCATGTCGATCGACCTGCACACCGCTCAGATCCAGGGCTTCTTCGACGGCCCGGTGGACCACCTGTTCGCCCTGCCGCTGCTGGCCCAGTACGTCGCCGAGACCTACGCCAACGAGAACCTGACCGTGGTCTCCCCCGACACTGGCCGGGTGCGCGCCGCCGAGCAGTGGGCCGACCGGATCGGCGGGGCTCCGATCGCGTTCATCCACAAGACCCGCGACCCCAACGTTGCCAACCAAGTCGTCGCCAACCGGGTCGTCGGCGACGTGGTCGGCCGGTTGTGCATCCTGGCCGACGACATGATCGACACCGGCAGCAGCGTGGTGAAGGCCGCCGACCTGCTGTATGAGGCTGGCGCCTCCGACGTCATCATCGCCGCCACCCACGGGATCTTCTCCGAGCCCGCCGCAGACCGGCTGAAGAACAGCCGGGTCCGCGAGGTGATCATCACCAACACGCTGCCGCTGCGGCCAGAGCAGCGCTTCGACAAGCTGACCGTCATCTCGATCGCGCCGATGATCGCCCGCGCCATCAAGGAAGTCTTCTCAGACGGCTCGGTCACCAGCCTGTTCGACGGCCGCAGTTAGCTGTCTTAGCTCCCGGCATTGTGCGGCCTGAATCCGCGGTTACCAGGCCGGAAACCGCGGATTCAGGCCGCACAATGCGTTCCAGGACGATTGCGTTCTAGGCGGTTCGGGCCTCGGCGATCCGGGCGAAGGCCGCCACCGGCAGCGTCTCCCCCCGGGCCGTGGGGTCGACCCCTGCCTTGATCAGCGCCGCCTCGGCAGCAGCCGGCGAGCCTGCCCAGCCGGCCAGCGCCGAGCGCAGCATCTTGCGACGCTGGGCGAAGGCGGCGTCGATCACCGCGAACACCTCGGCCCGGCTGGCGGCGGTCGGCGGCGGCGCGCCCCGGCTGAACCGGACCAGCCCGGACTCGACGTTGGGAACCGGCCAGAACACCGAGCGCGGCACCACGCCCACCCGGGCGGCTGAGCCGTACCAGGCCAGCTTGGCGCTGGGCACGCCGTACACCTTGGACCCCGGGGCCGCGGCCAGCCGGTCGGCCACCTCGAGCTGCACCAGCACCAGGCCATGCCTGATGGTGGGCAGCGCCGCCAGCAGGTTGAGCAGCACTGGCACCGAGACGTTGTAGGGCAGGTTGGCCACCAGCGCGGTGGGCTGGGGATCATCCAGCGCCCTGACGCCCAGCGCGTCGGCCTCGATCACCCGCAGCCGGTCGGCAAGCTCCGGGGCGAGCCGGCGCACCGTCGCCGGCAGCTCGGCCGCCAGCCTGGGATCGATCTCCACAGCGGTGAGCTGCCCGCTGACGGCCAATAGCTCCAGGGTGAGCGATCCGAGCCCGGGGCCGACCTCCAGCACCGCCTCGTCCGGCTCAAGCTCGGCGGCCCGGACGATCCGGCGGATGGTGTTCGGGTCGTGGACGAAGTTCTGGCCGAGCGTCTTGGTGGGACGTATCCCAAGACGCTCGGCCAGTTCTCGAATCTGGGCCGGACCCAGCAGCTCACTCACACCCGGGAGTGTGTCAGAGCGATCAGTACCAGTTGGTGGCCTGCGAGTGCGCCCAGGCGCTGCACGGAGTGCCGTACACCTCGGCGATGTAGCCCAGGCCCCAGGTGATCTGGGTGCTGGCGTTGGTCTGCCAGTCAGCGCCGGCCGAAGCCATCTTGTTGCCGGGCAGGGCCTGCGGGATGCCGTAGGCGCCCGACGGGTTGGCTGCCGTGGTGCGCCAGCCGCTCTCCTTGTTCCAGAGGCTGACCAGGCACGAGAACTGGTCGCTGCCCCAGCCGCGGGCCGACACCATGCCGGCCGCGATCTGCTGCGCGGTGCCTGAGGCCACCGGCGCACTTGCCGGAGCCGGGGCCGGGCGCGGGGCTTGCTTGACGCCGACCGCGATCCGCTGGCTCACCGCCGGCCGCACCACGTGGTCGTCATAGACGGCCCGGCCGGCGAGCTTTCCGTCGACGTAGCGCAGCTGGTAGGTCACCTGCTTGAGGCCCTCGCGGCCGGCGGTCAGCACTGCGCTGCTGCCGGCGGCACGATTGGGGTCGTTCTGCCGGACGGTGCCGAAGGGCACGCCCTGCTGGGTCACGCTGTACTTGTAGGACACCCGGGTGATCTTGACGACCTGCCGGTCACGCACCGGGCTGGTCACCTTGGCCGAGATCTGATCGTGCGGAGCGAGCCGCAGCTTGGCCTGGGCCAGCGCTTGGCGCAGGGTCGGGCCGAAGCTGGAGACCCGCACCGCCTTGCCGTCGACCTTGAAGGTGACCAGCTTGGGCGAGGTGACCGACAGCCGCATGGCGGCGCTGTCCAGCCGGGTGGAGCGTGACACCGACACCAGGTTCTGAGCGCCGTAGCCGAGCTGGCGCAGCGCCTCGTCGACCGAGACGGCGTTCACCCAGACATCGCGTGCCTTGCCGTTGACCGTCAGGTGCAGCAGGTGACCCCGGCGGATCACGATGGCGGCGTTGTCCTCGACCTTGGCGCTGAGTTCAGGCGCGATCAGATCGTGCTCACCGACCGTGATGTCCGCGGCGTCCAGCACTCCCCGGACGTCGGCGGCGGCGGTCTGCACGAGGCGGTCCTGGCCGTCGATCCGCAGGTTGACGGTCTTGCCGTTATCGGTGGCCCAGCTGGCGGTGCCGCCCAGCAGGCCGGCCAGTACCAGGCCGTACAGGCCGAACTTGAGATTGCGATGCAAAACAAAAACTCCTAAAAGGTGTGCCGGCAGCGCACAGCGCGGCGCCGGCATGGACAGCGAGCCGACCGGGTCTGCCCCGGAGGGCACACGAGGTGGCTAA
The DNA here is from genome assembly GCA_036399055.1 of Jatrophihabitans sp. Taxonomy (NCBI): domain Bacteria; kingdom Bacillati; phylum Actinomycetota; class Actinomycetes; order Jatrophihabitantales; family Jatrophihabitantaceae; genus Jatrophihabitans; species Jatrophihabitans sp. Next base: position 604 of record DASWNX010000037.1, on the reverse strand, counting down.
CGCATGGCTCGCCGAGGGAAAAGGGAACTAAAGACGCTGTCCGCAGACAGGCCATGGGCTGGCGCCCCGGGCGTTGTACAGGTTGGTCGCCACCGCGATCTGCTGCTCGCGCGTGGCCAGGTCGGCTCGCGAGGCGTAGGCCCCGCCGCCGTTGGACAGCCAGGTGCCCGAGTCGAACTGCAGGCCGCCGTAGTAGCCGTTGCCGGTGTTGATCGACCAGTTGCCGCTGGACTCGCACTGGGCGACGGCGTCCCAGTCGTTCGGGGCGGCAGCCGACGCCGGGGCGGCCAGCACCCCGAGCGAGACGGCGGCCGCGCCGGCGGTGACGAGAGCCCGGCGGGCGAGGATGGACGTGCGCATGGAGATGCTCCGATCCGCCGCCTGCGAGGTGAGCTGTCGGGTTCGGAGCGATCGGTGCCCCGGCCGCAGGACATGCGGCTTCACCCCGAGACGAGCGCCTGGCCCCCGTGACCGTGGCGGCGCGCGCCGGGTTGGTTCCCCCACCCCCGTCCTGGCTGTGCAGGAGGTACGGACACCGGCGGACGGGGTTCGGCGGACCGGTTCCGGCGCCCCCCTCGTAGGCGGGGGTGCGCAGGGCAAAGGT